>JANMDH010000232.1:0-5614 GCA_031376195.1 Gemmobacter sp.
GCAGCCGCGCGCCCACCGCCATCTTCAATGCCAGCCGACGCCCCGGCGGGGCCGCAAACACCACGTCCGGCCCGCCCAAAAGAACGCAAGCCTGCGCACTGCGCACAAGCGTGTTCAACACGGCCAGGCTATGATCCAGCCGCCCCCCCAGACAGCCAAGTCCAATCACAAATCCCGCCCGGATCGACCGCAGCGCCTTGTCGAAATCGGTCGTTTCCTGTTCCGCAATCGCATGCAGACGGTCCGCCCCGATCCGCGCACGGCCCCCCGCTGACAGGCTGTCAAAATCTCCGATTACCGCATCAGGCATGATCCCGCAGGCCAGCGCACGGTCCGCGCCCCCGTCCGCCGCCACCAGAATCGGCGCGCGTTTTCGGGCCAGAACAACGTCGCGCCCCGTCACCGGCCCCCCCGCCATCAGCGTGACACCGCCTAAGGTATTAACAATGCTCTTTTCCATCGGTGTATTGTCCCCAATTATGGCGGGGATTCGCACCCTCTGACATAATCAATCCTTCAAATTACCCCTATCTGTCGATGAAATGCGTTACACAACGGGCAATCCGCCCAAACACAATATCAGGTGATCCCGCAATGACTGGTGCCAGCAAGATCCTTACCGTTTCCTACGGCACGTTTTCGTGCACGCTGGAAGGGTTTGACGACCCGCTGACCACGATGAAATTCATTGCCGAATATTTCCGCGATCTGGCGGCGGACGACCGCTATTTCGGGTCGGAACCCGCCACACCCGATGCCGCCATGATGCACCGCATCGCTGAACGCGAATCCAATCACCGGGTCGAGGCGCGGGTGCAGGACAATGGCGGCGTGCATCTGCGCGCGACCGAAGCCGAAGATCAGCCCGCCCCTCAGCCCGCCCCGGTGCAAGTCGAACAGGATCTCAGTTCACCGATGATCCTGACCCAGCCGATCACCACCCCGACCCCGCGCGCCGCATTCGTCACACCGGCAACACCCGCCAGGATCGAAGGCGTCGCTGCCAAACTGATGCGCATTCGCGCCGCTGCGCGGCACGATACCGAAACAGTCGACGCCGTCGCGACCGAGGTGTTCATAGACCCCCCCGCCCCCGATGCGGTGACGGCAGACCCGCAGGTCACGGCCGCGCCCGCGCCCCAGGTGTTCCCCGAACAGATGCCCGCCGATGACGCCATTTCCGATTGGCGGCTTAGCGAAAGCGATGGTTTTCTTGCGGATGATGACGACGACGAAGCCGATGCTGCGCAGTATGACGGCTATGACGAATTCCAGACGGATGACGACCATCGGCTGGCAGAAACCATCAAGGCGGCCATGTCGATGAACATGACCCTGGAACCGGAAATCCCCGTTGCCCCCGTTGCTGCCACACCGCCGCCAAAACCCCGCGTGCCACGTTTTGTCTTCGACGATGATCTTGATGACGACCTCGACGGCGAAACCGGCGGCGACGATGGCCAAGCCGAACCGACAGCCCCCGCCCCCGATCGCACCTCGGCCTTGGGCAAATTCAGGCTTGCCAAGGCCCGCCTGATCAAGATCAGAAAACCCAGCCCCCCCGTCGTCGAACCCGCCCCGGCAGAACCCGCAACACCGGGCGATGCCTTGCGCCAACTGTCCGGCACATCCGGCGACACCTCCATCAACCGGCTGATCGCGCAGACCAATTCCGAAATGGATGTGCCCGAACAACGCGCCCGCTGGTCCGCGATTGCCCATCTGAAAGCAGCCGTTGCCACAACCGTGGCAGACCGCGCCGCGCGTGGCGGCGAAGATCTGCCCGATCACCTGACCGATGCCTACAAGGACGAATTGACCCGCATCGTGAACCCGGAAAACGCCGAAGACGCTGGCGGGCTTGATCTGCCTGCACCGCTGGTCCTCGTCTCGGAACAGCGGATTGATCGCAAGGCGGCCGAGGCACCCGAAGAACCGTCACAACCGATGATCCGCCCACGCCGCGTGGCCGTGTCCAATCTGGCCCTCAACAGCATGATCGATCCCCTCGATTATGATTATGCCGAAGAAGAGGACGAAGACGAAGATGACACCGGCGATGTCAGTGTCTTCTTTGACCCCCATGACTTCGCCGAATTCGCGCAGCGTCTTGGGGCCGATGATATGGGGGAATTCATTCAGGCGGCGGGGGTCTATGCCGCATTGATCGAATGCCGCCCGCATTTTTCGCCCATGCACCTGATCCGGCAGATCATCACCTCATCCGAACTCGGCGATTTTGACCGCGAAGAAGGCCTGCGCGCCTTTGGCGCACTGCTGCGCGAGGGAAAGATCGAACGAGTCCGCAAGGGGCAGTACATCGTCACGGACGAATCCGAATACATGGTCGAAGCTCAGCGCATTCTGGGCTGATCCGCGAAATGCCAAACCCGGGCGACTAGTCGCTGTCGGCCTTTGGTGCTTCCGGATCGACTTGCCCGATGCCCCGAAAGACGCTGCGGAACGGGATCGCCCACAGAAAGCCCAACCCGACATAGATGCCCAGCTCAACCAGAACTGTCGGGCGCTCGATCAGGTTCACCAGACTGACCGCCGCCACCACATACAGCGGCACCCCCACCAGCAGGATCAGCAGGGCCAACCGTTTGCGCGCCTTGTAACTCAACGTCATCTGAACCTCAGTCGGCAAAAGGATCCGTCACAAGGATCGTATCCTCGCGTTCCGGCGATGTCGAAAGTAGCGCCACCGGGCACTGGATCAACTCTTCAATCCGTCGCACGTATTTGACCGCCGCCCCCGGCAGGTCCGCCCAGGATCGTGCCCCCGCCGTGTTTTCCGACCAGCCTTCCAGTTCCTCGAAAACCGGCGTGCACCGCGCCTGGCTGTCCGCCGCCGTCGGCAGATAATCCAGCCGCTGGCCGTCCAGATCATAGCCCACGCAGATTTTCAGCGTCGCGAAACCGTCCAGCACATCGAGCTTGGTCAGCGCGATCCCCTTCACCCCGCTCGTCGCACAGGTCTGCCGCACCAGCACCGCATCAAACCACCCGCAGCGCCGTTTCCGCCCGGTGACGGTGCCGAATTCATGCCCGCGCTCCCCCAGCCGTTCCCCGTCCGCATCGAACAGTTCCGCCGGGAACGGGCCTTCCCCCACCCGCGTGGTGTAGGCCTTCACGATCCCCAGCACGAAATCAATCGCCCCCGGCCCCATCCCGGTGCCCGTCGCCGCCTGCCCCGCGATCACGTTGGATGATGTCACAAACGGATAGGTGCCAAAGTCGATGTCCAACAGCGCCCCCTGCGCCCCTTCGAACAGAATCCGCTTCCCCGCCCGTCGCGCGTCATTCAGCACCTTCCACACCGGTTTCGCATAAGGCATCACCTGCGGCGCAATCTCGTGCAGCGCCGCTATCAGCCGCGCCCGGTCTACCGTCTCCATCCCCAATCCCCGCCGCAGCGCGTCATGGTGGCTCAACAGCCGGTCAACCCGCAATTCCAGCGTCGCCTTGTCCGCAAGGTCCGCCACCCGGATCGCCCGCCGCCCCACCTTGTCTTCATAGGCAGGCCCGATGCCCCGCCCCGTCGTCCCGATCTTTGCCACCCCCGTCTGGCCTTCGCGCGCCCGGTCCAACTCTCCATGCAGCGGCAGGATCAGCGGCGCATTTTCCGCGATCATCAGATTGTCCGGGCTGATCTCCACCCCCTGCCCCCGCAGTTTGTCGATCTCCATCACCAGATGCCACGGGTCCAGCACCACCCCGTTGCCGATCACCGACAACTTGCCCCCCCGCACGATCCCCGATGGCAGCAGCGACAGCTTGTAAACCTTGCCGTCGATCACCAGCGTATGGCCCGCATTATGCCCGCCCTGAAACCGCGCAATCACATCTGCCCGCTCGCTCAGCCAATCGACAATCTTGCCCTTGCCCTCATCGCCCCACTGCGCACCTACGACGACAACATTGGCCATGGCTCACTCCTGCTCCCGATCAAACCCGCGCGGGTATAGCCGCCCCTTGTCCGCTGGGGAACCGCAAAATCACCCACACGCACCCTGCGGCCCGCGATACACGCCCACTCTACCCTTCACTGCGCAATTCGCGCCAGGACTGGCCAGATATTCCGAAAGGCGTCCCATGGCCATTCTCATCCGCTGGCTGGGCGCATTCCTGCTCCTCGCCCTCCCCTACAATCCCACCCCATGAAACTTCACCACATGGGCGCAGGCCAATCTCGCCTCCAACCTGCCCGTCACCCTCCTTCTTGGCCTTCTCCTTGGCCTTGGCTACCTCATCTACATCGGCGCCACCCTCCGTTCCTTCGGCCTTCTCGGCATCGTCCTGCTTGTCGCCCTTTTCGCCCTTGTCCTTTGGGTGATGGACGACTGGGGCATGCTCTCGCTCGACAATCCCACCCTCAACACCTGGATTTCCATCCTCGTCCTCTCCCTCATCCTCTGCGTCGGCCTCTCGTGGTCCATCCTGTGGCAGCGCCTGTCGGGTCAGGCCACCGTCGATGACGTCGAACGCTGATCCCTTGGCCCTTGCAGGCACACCCGCTTCGCCCTAGATAGGCGCAGCATTTGTGAAAGCCCGCCCATGGAAAATGTCGTCCTCACCATCCACCTGATCCTTGCCCTCCTGCTGATCGGCATCGTTCTGCTCCAACGCTCCGAAGGTGGCGGCCTTGGCATGGGTGGCGGCGGCGGTGGTGGTGGTGCCATGACCGGCCGTCAGGCCGCCTCCGCCATGACCAAACTCACCTGGATTTTTGCTGCGGGCTTCATCGTTACCTCCGTCACCCTCACCATTCTGGCCGCCCAAAAGGCCGGGGGTGGATCCGTCGTCGATCAGTTCGGCGGCACTGCCCCCGCATCCGCCCCTGCCCTGCCCGTCGCCCCCTTGGGCACTGATCTGCTGCCCCCGGCCAATCCGGATGCCCCCGTCGCCCCCCCCCGCCTCGACGAAGGCACAACTGCCCCCACCGACAGCACCACACCCGCCGCCCCCCCGCCCGCCAGCGGTGGCTGACAATACCACTAGGCTTTGACGGATTGGCGGACCGCAAGACAGCATCTTGCGGTCCGCTTGCATTTCGGGCCCGGACGCGCTACGTCTCAAATCCCGTGATACTGCGATTCCCGACGGCCGAATCGCACGCTCATTTTTGATATTCACGGGGGTCCACCACATGGCGCGCTACATTTTCATCACCGGCGGTGTTGTCTCCTCCCTTGGCAAGGGCCTCGCCTCCGCCGCCCTTGGGGCCCTTCTCCAGGCCCGCGGCTTCACCGTCCGCCTCCGCAAGCTCGACCCCTATCTCAACGTCGATCCCGGCACGATGTCACCGTTTGAGCATGGCGAGGTTTTCGTTACAGATGATGGTGCCGAAACCGACCTCGACCTTGGCCATTATGAGCGTTTCACCGGTGTTTCCGCCCGCAAGACCGACAGCATTTCCTCCGGCCGCATCTATTCCAACGTCCTCGAAAAGGAACGCCGTGGCGATTACCTTGGCAAAACCATCCAAGTCATCCCCCATGTCACCAACGAAATCAAGGACTTCCTTAAAATCGGCGAGGGTGAGGTTGACTTCATGCTCTGCGAAATCGGCGGCACTGTCGGCGACATCGAAGGCCTTCCGTTTTTCGAG
>JANMDH010000297.1:0-5574 GCA_031376195.1 Gemmobacter sp.
CGACAGAAACGCCAATGGGGCAATCTGCGTGGCAAGGTCGGACGCTGCCACCTGATCCACTGTCGCCGTGATCCGCGCCGCAGGACTGGCTTTCTGGGTGACGACTGTCAACGTCGCCTGCGACGGTGCCGCCCCGCCCGCCACCAGCGTCATGCCCAGTTGCGCCGCCACTTCGTCCCTGCGGTTTTCCACTGTCAGGCGGCCATCGCCCACCTGCCACGTCCGCCCCGCCCGCGCATCTTCCAGCGTCAGGGTCATCGCCTCGGCATCGATCTGGGTCAGCCCCTGCAAGGCAGGCAGGTCGAAGGCCGCATCCCCCATATCCAGAAGGGCGGCAAAACTGGCGACTTGCGCACCCGCGCCTTCCCCCAGATCAAGGTTGAAACGGCCCTCGCGATCCCGCCGCAGGCTTGCCTTCGCGCCCACAAGGGTCAGACTTCTGGGCCGCAACTCTCCCCGCAGCAGGGCCGCCGGATCCAGCACGATCCGCGCCTCGGGCAGGGTTAGAAAGGTGGCTCCGTCCCGCTGCACCAGACGTAGATCGCTCAGCTGCAGCTTCGGCACCCAGCCTTCGGCAATCGTCACCGCAATGCCACCCACCGACATGCCCATTGGGGATGATCCGCCCAGCGTCCGGTTCAGGCGCCGTTCCACCTCGGCCACCGCCCACACCGGCACGGCGACCGTGCGCCCACCGATCACAAACACCCCCGCAACCCCGACACCGATCAACAGGGCGAGCATCAGCACAACCCGGATCGTCGTGCGCAGAATGCGGGCCATGCCGTGCAGCACGCGGCTGCCACGTGCCGGTTTTCGCGCCCGTGGCGGGGGCGTGGCTACTTCTTCCTGCTTGATCCCGCTGGTCATTCGTCCTGTAACCTTGTGCGAGCTGCCATTTGAAGACTTTATCTTTCGCTGATCCCGCCTAAAACACCTAATATCAATCCATGCGCAAGGAGCCGCCCATGTCTGCCGAAACCGGACACCCCGCCCCCGATTTTACCCTGCCCCGCGACGGTGGCGAAACCATGACCCTGTCCGCGCTGCGCCCCGGCAAGGCCGTGCTGTATTTCTACCCTAAGGACGATACCCCCGGCTGCACTGTCGAAGCGCTTGACTTCACCGCGCGCGCCGCCGAATTCGCGGCCCTTGGGGCCACGGTCATCGGTATCTCGAAAGACAGCATCAAGGCGCATGACAAGTTCGTGAAAAAGCACAGTCTGGGCATCGCGCTGGTCTCGGATGAAACGGGCCATACCTGCGAAGATTACGGCGTCTGGGTCGAAAAAAGCATGTATGGCAAAACTTATTTCGGGATTGATCGCTCCACCTTTGTGATCGACGGCATGGGCAATGTCGCCCGGGTCTGGCGCAAGGTCAAAGTGGACGGCCATGTGGATGACGTCTTGGCAGCCGTACAGGCCTTGGCGTGACCCTTAGCCTTGCCGAACGTGCGGTTGCGGTGCTGACAACGGCGGACGGGCGGGCGAAAACGGCCCTCGCCCGTCACCATGCGGCCGAATGGTTTACCGCGCGTGCTGCAGGACAGGCGATTGCAATCGGTCAGGCCAGCCCCCCAGATATGCCCGCCCGTCCCGACCGCCCGGAACTTCTGTCGCCCCGTGACGTGCCGCAGCGCAAACCCGGCAGCCTTGCCGGGCGGCAGGCCCTGCTGCATGCGGTGGCGCACATCGAACTGAATGCGGTTGATCTGCACTGGGACATCATCGCGCGTTTTACGGACCACCCCATGCCACTGGGCTTTTACGATGACTGGGTAAAGGCAGGCGATGAAGAGGCCAAGCATTTCAACCTGATCTGCGACTGTCTGGAGGCGATGGGAAGCCATTATGGGGCCCTGCCCGCCCATGCCGGCATGTGGCGCGCCGCGACCGATACGGCGGATGATCTGCTCGGGCGGCTGGCCGTGGTCCCGATGGTGCTGGAGGCGCGGGGTCTGGACGTGACCCCGGGGATGATCGACGTGTTCCGCAAAGCAGGCGAATCTGGTGCAGTCGCCGCCATGGAAGTGATCTATCGCGAAGAAGTCAGCCACGTCGCCTACGGATCGAAATGGTTCAACTGGCTCTGCGGCAAACAGGGCACCGACCCGAAAGAAATGTTCCACACGCTGGTTCAGCGTTATTTTCACGGTTCACTGAAGCCACCCTTCAATGAAGAAAAGCGCGCCGAAGCGGGGATTCCCCCTGATTTTTATTGGCCTCTGGCACAGGACAGCCGCCCGCGCCCCTGACGCAATCGGCGGGAACTTGCCGATCCGATGCCCAAACAGGCGGGTCCGGCCTGCCCTTTGTCAAATTTGTTGCGGTCAGCATGACCGGTGTCTAATCAAGTGCTGGGACAGGCAGCGCAGTGGCGGGCCTTTGGAATTCTTTCGGAAAAACGCCTCTTTGTGCGGTTCTGATCGATAAACAGGGAACTGAATATACCTTGCTGACACGCCTGCATCACCGGATCAACTCGGCGCTGGAACGGCATTTGCCTGAACAGCGCCTGTTCTTGAAATCAGACACGGACACACGGTTCATCCGTTTGCGCCCCCTTACCCAGGCCTGCGCGCTGGCCGGTGGCGCGGTTCTTCTCAGCTGGACCATCATCGCCACCGCGATTCTGCTAATGGATTCCATCGGTGCAGGCACCAGCCGCGATCAGGCACAGCGTCAGCAGATGCTGTACGAAGAACGCCTGACCGCCCTGTCGACTGACCGCGATCAGCGGGCCGACGAAGCCCTGCGCGCCCAGGAACGATTCAATATCGCATTGGCGCAGGTTTCGGAAATGCAGGCGATGCTGCTGGCATCCGAAGACAGCCGCAAAGAACTGGAAACCGGGATCGAAGTAATCCAGAACACCCTGCGCCGCACCATCGACGAACGCGACGAAGCCCGCGATGATGCACAGGCAATGACCGCCGCTCTTTCGCAGGAAACCGGATCGACCCGCAGCCCCGAAGGCCGTGCCAAGGACGCAATGGCAACCTTGGAAATCATGAGTGGTGCTTTGGGCACGACTGCGCGGCAACGCGACGACATGGCCAGTCTCGCTGACCGTGCGCGCGCCGAAACGGAACAGATCGCGCTTGCCAAAAAGGAACTCGAACTTCGCAATGACGCGATCTTCGCCAAACTGGAAGAGGCGGTTACCGTCTCGATGGAACCGTTGGACAAGATGTTCCGCGAGGCGGGGATGTCACCCGATGATCTGCTGGATCAGGTGCGCAAAGGCTATTCCGGCCAGGGCGGCCCGCTGTCACCCATCGTGATGTCCACCAGTGGAATGGCATTGTCGCCAGACGAGATACGCGCCAACGCCATTCTGACGGGCCTGGACCATATGAACTTGTACCGCATCGCCGCAACAAAATCGCCGTTCGCCTTGCCCGTGCTGGATGCGTTTCGTTTCACTTCTGGCTTTGGTTACCGGCGTGACCCGAAAGGTGCCGGAACGCGGATGCACCAAGGCACCGACTTTGCGGGCAGTTATGGCACACCGATCCATGCGACGGGGGATGGTGTGGTCATACAGGCAGGTTGGGACAGCGGTTATGGACGCGCCGTGCAGATCAGGCATGACTTCGGGATCGTCACCCGATATGCGCACATGTCGGAAATCAAGGTCAAGGTGGGACAAAGGGTATCGCGCGGCGACCAGATCGGTGATATGGGGAATTCAGGCAGGTCGACTGGTACCCATCTTCACTATGAGGTGCTGATCGGAGGCTCTCCGGTAAATCCGATGAACTTCATCAAGGCAGGCAAAGATGTTTTCTAAAAGCAGAATCAATGAACCAGGCCCGAAGGCCGAAGTGGAGAAGCCCCGGATGCCGGATATGCCTGCCAGCAAACCTGCCATGGATTTCACCTCGTCCGCGCCAAAGGTGAAACCGGGTGCATCGGTCCTTTCATCGGACTTGACCGTCGTAGGCAATCTGAAGACCACCGGTGATATCCAGGTCGAAGGCACTGTTGAAGGCGACATTCGCGCCCATCTGCTGACTGTCGGCGAAAGCGCCACGATCCGCGGCGAAATCGTTGCTGATGACATCGTGGTCAACGGTCGCGTCATCGGGCGGGTGCGGGGGCTAAAGGTTCGCTTGACTTCGACCGCGCGCGTCGAAGGCGACATCATCCACAAGACCATCGCGATTGAAAGCGGCGCCCATTTCGAAGGGTCCGTCCAACGACAGGAAGATCCGCTTGCGGGCGGCGACACCAAAGCGTTGCCCCTGCTGGCCAGCCGCGCGGCAGCTGCCGCAGCCGCAGCGGCGGACTCCGCTAAGGAATAGACCAAGGCCGTTGACATGCAGGCGCAAAGGGCAACCTTTGCGCCTTTAGTTTTGCGCCACCACGATCAGTCTGGTCGATGTGACCGTGACGAAAACGCCCACTGATCTCTGACAAAAATCTGTGAATGTGGCCGTTTTTCGGGCTCGGCGCCCTTTGCGTTGATTGCTTTTTCCAAACGCCACAGCGCTGAACCCACACGCCACATATCCACTGTTTTACAGATATTGCGATTATGCATAATATATTGATTTCAAAAATTTAACTAACCTTGCACGCGTGCAAGGTGCCCGTCGTCATTCTGGGGGAACTGCAGCTGCACCGATCCGGTCACCATTATGAAAGCACGCCGTTTTGCGATTCAGACTGTGGCGCGGCAGTCTCCCCACCGCACCAGTCACCCCGCCAGCGCCTCTGCCCGGCTTTTGCCCGCGACTTCCATCGCAAGGGTCGCCGCCATGAACTTATCCAGATCGCCGTCCAGCACCCCGGCGGTATCCGATGTCTCCACCTGCGTGCGCAGGTCTTTCACCATCTGATAGGGCTGCAGCACATAAGACCGTATCTGGTTGCCCCAGCCGGCATCACCTTTGCTTTCATGCTGCGCATTGATCGCCGCATTCCGCTTGTCCAGTTCCACCTGATACAGCCGCGATTTCAGGGCTGCCATACAGTTCGCCCGGTTCTGGTGCTGCGATTTCTGGGATGAGGTGACGACAATCCCGCTGGGAATATGGGTGATCCGAACAGCCGAGTCGGTGGTGTTCACATGCTGCCCCCCCGCGCCCGATGAACGGTAAGTATCAATCCGGATGTCATTCGCAGGAATGTCGATTTCGATGTTTTCATCCACCACCGGATAGACCCAGACCGACGCGAACGAGGTTTGCCGTTTGTCTGCGGATCCAAAGGGGCTGATCCGCACCAGACGGTGCACCCCCGATTCCGATTTCAGCCAGCCATAGGCATTCTGCCCGCTGATTTTATAGGCCGCTGATTTGATGCCGGTTTCATCGCCTTCGGTTTCCGACTGCAGCTCGACCTTGTAGCCCTTCTTTTCCGCCCAGCGCACATACATCCGCGCCAGCATCGATGCCGAGGCGATGACCCTGACGCTGGAAGATGCGCGGGCGGGGCGGCACCGTCGCAGGCGACGTTGACAGTCGTCACCCAGAAAGCCAGTCCTGCGGCGCGGATCACGGCGACAGTGGATCAGGTGGCAGCGTCCGACCTTGCCACGCAGATTGCCCCATTGGCGTTTCTGTCG
>JANMDH010000320.1:0-8777 GCA_031376195.1 Gemmobacter sp.
AGCGCCCCCGCGTCATGTCTGGCCAGTCGCGCCGCGATCCAACCGGGCGCTGCCACGCAATCCCCAGCCAGAAAAGCCACATATGCCGCACGTGAGGCATCAACCCCGATGTTGCGCGCGGCCCCGACAAACAGGGGTGTCATCACCTCGATCAACCGGACAAAGGGCAGGTGCGGCGCAAGGGCGCGGCGGACATCCCCCCCGCCACTGTTCACGACCACAATTTCGGCGTCCGGGGTATGATCACGGATCGACGCGACCGCGCGGGCCAAGCCTGATTGCGCCCGAAAACCGATAATGATCACGGCCATCCGGCCCGCGCCAACCTGCGCCCCTTCCAGAATGCGGGCAGAAGGCCCGGTCCAGCGCCGCCAACGCGCCAACGGGTCGGCAAACGCCGGACCATCCTGCAGGATCGACTGGCAGGTATGGTCAACCCACAGATCGCCGCCTGCGACCTGCCGCAACGCGGCAATGGCGGTTTGCGCCGCCGCCGTCTGACCCATTGCCACATGGGCACGGGCCGCGATCATGCGGGCCAGCAGGGGCGGGCTGTCCGCCCTGAGGAACGGCGCAATCTGCGCCAACGCATCCACAGCCCGGCCTGCCCAAAGCGCATAGCCCGCACTCAAGATGCGCATGTCGTCATCCTGTGGGTTCTGATCGCCAAAATCACCGGCCACATAGGAACAGGCATCCACCCCGCCCCTGCGCAGGGATACCGCCATGTATGCCAGCCGCTTTGCCAGCGGATCTGACGACGTCGGACCGATTTGCGCGATTTGCGGGGGTGCCCACAGACCCCCATCCTCGACATAGGCGGGATGAAACCCCCGATCCGCCGGGATCGTCTCCAAGCGACAACCCCGCGTATCCGCGAGGTAATCATAGCCGAAAGGGTGATGCAGGCGATCCGGATCGGCGGCGGCATAAGTGTCGCGGCGGTGTTGGCCGCGCATCGGCTCGATGTGACGAAGGTGATAGAGGTTCAGCCCCGTTTTGCGCTCCGTGTAGTCTTTCGAAAATCCAACCCACTGGCCATGCAGGGCCTGTGTCGGGGGAAGACGCGTGGCATGGGCCGGATACAGCCGCATGTGGGACTTTGACCCCCAGATACCATCTGCGCGCCACGCGGTGGGCGTATACATTTCGCGCACCATGAACGTCCACAAAACGCGCGCCTGCCTGTCTTGGGTCAATCCATCAATCTGATCCGCCAGCGCCTTTTCAAGGCGTTCGTCCGGATCGACGGCAAGCACCCAATCCGCCCCCATCCCCAATGCTGCCGTGTTCAGCACAACGCGCCGGTTCGGTTCATTGGTCAAAGCGGTTTGCCCGCCCCGGTCATCATAGGCCGCATAGCCGTGCACGAAGGGCCGGATGTTTTCAATCAGCGCAGGCACCAGATGCGCATCATAGCGATAGGAAAAGATCGCAATGACCCTTGCCTGTCCCCGGTTCGGTTGCCGAAACATCTGGCCTTCCAAAGGATGGATCATAATACTATCAGGCGCAATCATGTGGTTTCCGGCGAACGCTATGAACCACAGGTGTTTGGCATCCCACAAGCCGATTCGCCCCCTTTGCCCCCCATTGCAGTGTCACGGGTGTGGTTGACCCGACCCGTCATGGCGAATAAGGCTGACACCCTTCGGCAGGACCGGCCGGACAAGCAAAACCGGGGGGCATGCCGTGACTGTTCATCTTTACAAAGGCGATCTGCCGGACGGCCTGAACTTTGGGGACGTGGTCGCCATCGACACAGAAACGATGGGTCTTGACCCGCGGCGTGACCGGTTGTGCCTTGTGCAATTGTCATCAGGCGACGGTCATGCGCATCTTGTGCAGATCGCCAAGGGCCAGACCAGCGCACCCAATCTGGAACGTTTGCTGACCGATCCGGCGGTGACAAAACTGTTCCACTATGGCCGGTTTGACATCGCGGCGATGAAGGCCGCGTTCGGTGTCCTGACTGCCCCGGTCTGGTGCACAAAAATCGCGTCGAAACTGGTGCGCACCTTCACGGACAGGCATGGGCTGAAATATCTGCTGGTTGATCTGGCGGGCGTCGATATTTCCAAACAACAGCAAACATCGGATTGGGGCGCGCAAACCCTGACGGAGGCCCAAAAGGATTATGCGGCATCGGATGTTCTGTATCTGCACAAACTGAAGTCGGAACTGGAAATCCGCCTGACCCGCGAAGGGCGGCTTGATCTGGCGCGGCGCTGCTTTGATTTTCTGCCGACCCGGGCCGAACTGGACCTGATGGGTTGGGAGGAACCGAATGACCTCTTCCACCACTGATTTCCTGACCACCGGGCGCCGTGTCATCGCGCGCGAGGCCGAGGCGCTGGTGATGCTGGCCGATACTTTGGGCGATAGTTTTGCGGCGGCAGTTGATCTGATCCTGGCCTCCAAAGGGCGGGTCATTGTCTGCGGCATGGGGAAATCCGGGCATATTGCCCGCAAGATCGCGGCGACCTTTGCCAGCACCGGCACGCCCGCACAATTTGTGCACCCTGCCGAGGCGAGCCATGGCGATCTGGGTATGGTGATGCGGGGCGACATCGCACTGGTCTTGTCGAATTCCGGTGAAACGCCGGAACTGGCCGACATCGTGGCCCATACACGGCGGTTTGACATTCCCCTGATCGGGGTGGCGGGCAAAGAAGGGTCGACCCTGTTGCGCCAATCCGACGTGGCGATCCTTCTGCCCCCCGCACCAGAAGCCTGCGATCAGGGGATTGTGCCCACCACCAGCACGACAATGACGCTGGCGCTGGGCGATGCGTTGGCGATCGCGTTGATGGAACACCGCCAGTTCACACCGGATCAGTTCCGCATTTTTCACCCCGGTGGCAAGCTGGGGGCGCAACTGCTGCGGGTGCGTGATCTGATGCACACGGACATGCCGATGGTGGCCGAAGGCACCGCGATGGGCGACGCTTTGCTGGCGATGACAGCCAGCGGCTTTGGCGTGGTTGGCGTGACGGGGGATCAGGGGTATCTTGTGGGCGTGGTCACAGATGGCGATCTCCGGCGGCATATGGATGGTTTGCTGTCATTGACTGCGGCGCAAGTGATGACAAAGGCACCCAGGACAATCGGGCCGGATATGCTGGCAGCAAAGGCTGTGGCTGCGATGAATGACCGCAAGATCACGTCACTGTTCGTGATGGACCCTGATCTGGCAGGGCCCGCGATCGGCTTGATCCACATCCATGATTGCCTGCGCGCCGGGGTGATCTGATGGCCCGGCCATGAAAGACATCGCCCGGGGCAAAACGACACATTCGCGCGTTGTGGCCTGGTTGAAGGTGGCACTGCCCCTGATCGCGCTGGCGATCCTGTCGACGCTGTTTCTGGTGTCGCGCAGCATTGATCCGGCGGATGCGATTCCCTACGCCCGCGTCGACGTCGAAGACCGCATCCGCGAACCCCGAATGACACTGCCAAGCTATGCCGGCGTCACGCAGGACGGATCAGCCATCACCCTGACAGCCATCGAGGCGCGCCCTGACGCGGGCGATGGGGCCGTGGCATCGGGCGTCACAGCGCAGGTCATAACCCAGACCGGTGCCGTGACACGGATCAGGGCAGCAACGGCCACGCTGGGGGGTAAGGAAAACACGCTCGATCTGATGGGCGGCGTCGAAATCGCAACGGCAGGCGGCATGATGCTGCAAACGGACCACCTGATCGTCGCGACAGACCGGACGGGCCTTGAAACTGATGGCCCGGTCACCGCCTACAGCCCGCTGGGGCAGTTGCACGCCGGCAGCATGACGCTGACCCAGGACAGCCCCAATAAAACCCATGTTCTGTTGTTTCAGCGCGGGGTGAAACTGGTATACTTGCCACGAAAGCCCGATTGACCCGCCCGATTGCCCAGAAAGTTCATGATGCGTTTGTGTGATGCCCTTCTTGTCCTGACCGTCTGTCTTGCACTGCCTGCATCGGCGCAGCAGGCCAAAGTCGCCTTTGGGGGCCTGAAGCAGGACACCTCGCTGCCCGTCGAAATCGGTGCTGATCAGCTGGCTGTCAATCAGGACGATGGCAGTGCCACGTTTACCGGGAATGTGGCCATTGCGCAGGGCGATCTGCGGTTGGCGGCGGCGCTGGTGGTGGTGGAATACACGGCCGACGGCACGGGCATTCAATCGCTGCACGCCAGCGGCGGCGTGACGTTCGCGAATGCCTCCGACGCGGCAGAGGCGCGCGAGGCGATCTATACCATCGACAGCGGCCAGATCCTGATGACGGGCGATGTGCTTTTGACTCAGGGGCAAAACGCCATTTCCGGCCAGAAACTGGTGATCGACCTGAAAGCGGGCTCCGGCGTCATGGAAGGCCGGGTGCAGACCGTGTTCCAGCCGGGGGCGTCAAATGGCACCCCCTGAATTGAAAGTCACACAAGGGAACGCCGGGCTGCATGTCATTGCCCTGCGTAAAAGTTACCGCAAGCGCCCGGTGATCCGGGACGTGTCGATGTATCTGAACCGAGGCGAAGTGGTCGCTTTGCTGGGGCCGAACGGATCGGGCAAGACGACCTGCTTTTATTCCATTGCGGGTCTGGTGACGCCCGAAGGCGGGCAGGTGATGATCGACGGTCAGGATGTGACGATGCTGCCGATGTACCGCCGTGCGCGCCTGGGGATCGGTTATCTGCCGCAGGAAGTGTCGATTTTCCGGGGCCTGTCTGTCGAAGATAACATTCTGGCGGTTCTGGAAATTCGCGAACCTGACCGGCACAAACGGCGCGAACGGCTTGAAGAATTGCTCAGCGAATTTTCGATCACACATTTGCGGCGGACGCCCGCACTGGCCCTGTCGGGTGGCGAACGCCGCCGTGTTGAAATCGCGCGCTGCCTGGCCGCCGATCCGAAGTATCTGCTGCTCGACGAACCTTTTGCGGGCGTTGACCCGATTGCGGTTGGTGAGATCCGGCATCTGGTCGCCGAACTGAAAAGCCGGGGCATCGGTGTGCTGATCACGGATCATAACGTCCGCGAAACGCTGGAGATTGTGGACCGTGCCTATATCCTGCACGACGGCAAGGTGCTGATGAGCGGGACAACCGATGAAGTCGTGCGCGATGAAACCGTGCGCCGGGTTTATCTGGGCCAGAATTTCCGAATCACCTGATCGGCGGGACCTGGCCCGCAGGATGCGGGCGAACCGGCGGGCAATATCATAACTCTGTTGACAAGATGCCCGCCTGTGTCGCCAATAGTGAGAATGCGCGTGACCGTCCGCCCAACCCGTTGTCCCCTTGCGCCCGCCCCTGTGCGGCCCCGCGCACAGAAGAATTCCGCCATCCTTCAACGAAAATGATCCCTGCAGTCGGGGCTCTGCTGTCGTTGGCATTGCCCCTTCCCCACCCGTAAAGGAGACGCGATGCACTACCAGATCAGTGGCAAACAGATCGACATCGGCGAGGCGCTGCAAACCCACGTTAAAGCCGAACTTGGCGAAATCGTTGAGAAATACGCCCAGCGCCCGACCGAGGCAGTGGTGATCTTTTCGCGTAACGGGTATGAACTGCACTGCGAGGCCGTGATCCATCTGTCGACGGGGCTGACGGCACAGGCCAAGGGTCACGCAACCGAAATTTATGCGGCATTCGAGGCGAGCCGCGAAAAGTTGGACAAACAGTTGCGGCGTTACAAGCGGCGTTTGCGCAACCATCACCGTGACCGAACGGAACCCGTTGAATTCGACGGAGGAGCCTCGTATATCCTTGCCGCATCTGAGGAGCTTGAGGAGACTGAACCCGACAGCCTCGTGCCCATCGTGATTGCCGAGATGGAGACGAAGATTCCTTCGATCACCGTCGGTGAAGCGGTGATGCAATTGGAACTAGCCGGGCACAGAATGCTTGTATTCAGGAACGAAGGTCACGGTGGTGTAAATGTCGTCTACCGCAGGGAAGACGGGAATATCGGCTGGATCGACCCTCGTAACAGCAAATGACGGCAGCGCAGTGCGCAAGGCTTAGGATCAACGAACCCCCATGGAACTTTCCAATCTATTGATCCCCGGTGCCGTCCGGGTTGTGGCGCAACTGACCAGCAAGAAACGCTTGTTTCAGGAGCTGGGCGAAATCGCAGCGCAAGCCTATCACCTGAACGGCGCGGTGGCCGTGGACGGTTTACAGGAACGCGAAAGTCTGGGGCCGACAGGCGTGGGGCATGGCATCGCCCTGCCTCATGCGCGGCTGGAAGATTTAAGGCGCATTGTCGGCGTTTTCGTTCGGCTGGAACGGCCCCTCGATTATGACAGCGTTGACCGGCAACCCGTGGACCTGATTTTCGGGCTGTTCGCCCCGAAAGATTCGGGCGTGGACCACCTGAAAGCCTTGGCACTGGTGTCGCGCACCATGCGCGATCCGGCAATACTGGCAAAGCTGCGGTCCAATGTGGATCCATCGAAACTGCATGCGATCCTGACCGAAGCACGCACGTCTCAGGCGGCATAATCCCAGGGCACAAAGCCAAAACCCAGATAATCGCGTTTGTAGGCGGACTGCACGGCGGCCTCAATCTCGGCGTCATAGATGTCAAAAAGCGATGATGGCACCGGGCGCGGACAAAAGGGCTGGGGTGCAACGCCAACTTCGGCGGCAAGGTAGACCAGCCCCTGTTCCATCCGGTCTTCGCGCAGGATCAGATCAGGGGCCTGTATCTGCCCGAAGGCCTGCAATGCAGCCGACTGACTGGCCCAATGAGGCGGCACACGCAGCCCGGTTTGTCCAGCAAGGGTCATCCCCGCAAATCGCAGAAACGCCAGAAAACCGGCGCGCCGGGCAACAGGGTCCGACGCTTGTTCCGCGCTTGGCAAGGGCAGCTTATAACCGCCGACCATCACCTGCCGCAGGTCTGCCAAATCACCCTCCAGCAGCGCATGAAAGGCATCATAGGCCCGCAGCACGGGGTGCTGCACCACGGTAAAACTGCGCACCGTCGGCCAGCGTTTTTTCCAGTGTCGCAGGGTTTTCTGATTGAAATCGGTTTCCGTTCCCCCTGTTCCCAGTCGCGAAAGCCAGTCTGTCACCGCCTCTGTCGGCCCCCCGCGGATCGGCAAGAACAATACGCCTGCCCCGGTTGCCGCGACAAAGCCGGGTACCATCGGTGCGCGCCGGGGTTCAAAATTCGGGGTCCGGGCCAGATTGAACAGATCAACTTCTGCAACGGCCCGTTCCATATCCGCAGGGTTTTCTACCTTGGCCGCCAGATCGCCCGGATTCTGTTTTTTCAGCTTTGGGTCCAACGCATCCAGTCGCGCATCAACCCCCAGAAATGCTGCCAGTCCGTTGATCACGGACAGGTCCGGCAAATCGTCGTAATCAAGATAGAACGCCGTTTGCCCGCTGATTTGCAATCGGGTCTGGATGCGCAGTTGAAAGGCCTGCACCTCGGCCAGATGGGTCTGAAACTCGGCCGCGTCGAACCACATCGTTCCGGGCTTCAGCATCTTGGCGTTGGTCATGCGCCACTGCCCGGTGACCCGCGCGATTTTCAGCGATACATAAGTTTCCACCGGGTTCCGCGTCAGCACGATTTTCGCGCATCCGGGATCGGCCAGCATGGCGTCGAACACCCTATGGTCGTGGTCGTGGAAAAACCGCAGGCCGGGCAGCGCGTCGCTTTCCCCCATTGCGCGTTGCCACAGGCCCATCGGATCAGCCGCCCGGGTGCCAATGTCAAAGCCAAGCCAATCGACCCGATCCTTCTTGCCGATGAACTGCGGATTGAAGACCTCGCCATGGCTGATCACCCCCGGCAGGGCGTTCAGGTTTGCCTCCAGAAAATTCGATCCGGTGCGCATTCCGGCCAGAATGATAAAACTATGAAACGCGCCCGCCATACCGCTATTTGACCAGATAGGGGCGGCTGCGCCGGGTGGCGGCACTTTGCGGGCCGTTTTCCACCGGGAAATCACCCATCAGAACAGGCTGCATGCCCTGATTGCGCAGATTTTGCAGAAATTGGCCAAAACCCGTCAGATCGACCAGACGCGGCACTTCCGTCAGACGCCGCGTGCCTGCCGCACCAAGGCCTGTGACAATGTCCTGCAACGGCTCCATCGGGTTTTCGACAAATTCCGCCAGCGACCAGATGCGCACATGCGCCTTCACGCCGGCTGTTTTCAACGCGGCGACTGCCGCAATTTCCACACGCTGCATCCGGGCGGCATCACGTCGAAGATCGCTGAAATTCGCGTTTGCGCGAAACAACGGGATTGCCCAGGCCCCTGTGATCACCATGATTTGCGCATGCGGATCGTTGGCCAGAAAGGGCAGGATCGCCTGATTGTCCTGTGGGCCGAATTGAAAACACTGCCGTTCGCCGCGCGTGTTCCAGATCAGATTTGCCAGAAATGACCGGGGATTATAATCCCGCAGACGGGCGCTGTCTGACAAGGCACCGTTGAACACCGTTTCATTCCCGGCGAATTCAGCCCTACCTTGCGCGAACAAATGGCCGTGCACCCGGTTGCCCGCCACTTTTCCCAGCCAGGGTTCAAAATCCTGAAACAGATCAGAAAAGCCCTGCAAAACGGTATAATGCCCCGCTGTCTTACCATGTTCCGCCCCCGCCCTTGGAAAGCGGCTTTGCATGTAAAGTCCGGGTCGTCCGCGTGTGCTGCGTTCGACCGATTTTGCAAACAGGCGGTCAATCTTGCCGGGGTTTGGTTCGGCCATGACGCCCTGTTCCGATGGCCCGGTCAGAAAAGCCGAATAAAGCCTGTCCGCCTGTGGCCATATTTTGCGC
>JANMDH010000335.1:0-1808 GCA_031376195.1 Gemmobacter sp.
GACGCAGACCGGGAACTGCCGATCATCTGGCGAATCGCCCTCGGGTCACTCAAGAACAAACTGATCATCCTGTTGCCGCTGGCGCTGCTGCTGGCGAATTTTGCGCCTTGGGCAATCACGCCGCTGTTGATGATCGGGGGGTCCTATCTGTGTTTTGAAGGGGCGGAAAAAGTGTTCCACATGCTTTTCCCGCATGCCGAGCCAGGGGTGAAGGCGGACTTCGCAGTGAAAGACCCCACCCATCTGGAAGAGGAAAAGGTGGCTGGGGCGATCAAGACGGATTTCATCCTGTCAGCCGAGATTATGACCATCGCCCTTGCCGCGATCCCGCAAAGCGTCTTCTGGATGGAAGCGGTGACCCTCGCCGTCGTCGGCATCGTGATCACCGTCGGGGTGTATGGCACCGTCGCACTGATCGTGAAAATGGATGATGCGGGTCTGTTCCTCGCCGCGCGGGGCCGGACCGGGGCAGGGCGCGCCTTTGGACGTGTCCTGGTGCGGGGCATGCCAAAACTTCTCGCCGTGTTGTCCATCGTCGGCACCGCCGCTATGCTTTGGGTCGGCGGGTCGATCATCCTGCACGGGATGGATGAACTGGGCTGGGGCCTGATCTATCAGACGATTCACCATTGGGCGGTGGCTGCGGCGGATCTGATCCCTCAGGCGCGCGGATTTGTCGAATGGGCGGTCACCGCGGCGATTGACGGGGTGCTGGGCCTCGCTCTCGGGATGGTGCTGATCCCGGTCGCCACGCGCATCATCGGGCCAATCTGGGCCCGCCTGACGGGCAAGGCTGTGCCGCAGTGATGGCGGATATCGCCACGCTCGCCGGACGCATCCTGATCGCCGCATTGTTTCTGGGCGGCGCTCTGCAAAAGGGCACCGATCCCGCCGCCGTTCAGACTCTGCTCGCCGCCCATTCGTGGCCGCTCTGGCTCGTCTGGCCCGCGCTCCTGTTCAATCTGGCCGCAGGACTTGCACTCGTCTTCGGCGTCTACCTCCGCCCCGTTGCCGCCGCCCTCGCCGCCTATTGCATCCTGACCAGCCTCTTTCACTACATCCCTTCCGATCCCTGGCAGATGACCATCTTCATCAAGAACTGGGCCATCGCCGGTGGCTGCCTTGTGCTGTCCGCACACGGCCCCGGCCGATTCGCCATCCTGCGCTAACGGCCGGGAACCAAACCGATCCCACCCGCGTTTCCCCTGCGAACTTTAGGGGATAGGTCTGCCATGAACCGTGAAGAATTCGCCGCCTGGGACAAACGCATCGCCGCCCGCGCCGATCAACTGTGGGAAAATGCGGGCAAGCCCGAAGGCCCGCGCACCCGTTTTCAGGAACTCGCGCGCGAACAGATCGCCATCGAGGAAAACCCCCATGCAGGCAAACTCGACCCGGATGAGGCCGCCGAGCCCGTGATTGAAGAAGCGTCCCTTCTCGCCAATCTGGGCGAGGTCACGAGTTACAGCGACCGCCAGGGCGAAGAACCTGCGTTCCCCGACCCTGAACCCGCCAAGCCCTAACCCAGCAGCGCCTTCACCTTTTCCACCGCCGCCTCCGCCGTAATCCCGAATTCGGCATACAGCCGGTCCGCGGGGGCCGATGCGCCAAAGCCCGTCATCCCCACAAACGCCTGTTTCCCCTCGCGCCCGCCTTGGCCCAGCAGCCAGCGATCCCAGCCGCCCGCCCGCACGCCCGCCTCGATGCCCACCCGCACCGGTCCCGGCGGCAGAATGCGGCGGCGATACGCATCGTCCTGCGCTGCAAACAATTCCATGCACGGCATCGACACCACCCGCGTCCCGATC
>JANMDH010000354.1:0-9033 GCA_031376195.1 Gemmobacter sp.
CTTTCAAGGCCTCAAGCGCAACTCGCGCCTTGAAAGCCGCATCGTGGTTTCTGCGTTTCGACATGTCTGTTCTCCAGTTCGTTGGAGACCAGCAGACATCAAATCGTAGCTTCCGTCAGTGTCCCATTTTCGGGGGGTAGCTCAGTCGTGCCTTAACTTATGTATCATTTCGGTTTCAATAGTGCGACGACCTTCCATTGATCGAAACTCCTGCGTCTGGCGCTTTGCGTAAACTTTTGACAGTTCGCTGGCCCGAGAGCCCGTTTGGTGTTTCGGGCGCTTTTCCCAAATGCGCAAAGGACAGCGAACCGTTCCAGGCGCGGTCAAAAGCCACGAAAGATCGATCGCACCGTCGCCCGATGCTTTACAGCGCGGAAGTTTGCGTTCCGGCATCGCTACCACCGGGATGCCAGTTTCCACCACGCCCACCAGGTCGTTCACGCCTGCGCATCGCTGCTTGATGCGCGGATCACCAGTTCGACGGCTGTCCGGGTCTCGGGTGCGGGATGCACGCCCTCTTCCAGCCAGTTGAGCAGCGTCGCCGCCATCCAGTCGCCAAAGCCCGCAATATTGCACCGCACCGACGACAGCGCCGGATAAACCTGCGCACAATCCTCGATATCGTCAAAGCCCACTACCCGCAGCCCGTGTCCTACGGTCAGCCCCAGTTCCGCAAAACCGCTCAGCAGGCCCAAGGCCACAAGATCGTTGAAACAGATCGCCGCATCGACCGCGCCGTGATCCCGCCGGATCGTCAGGGCCGCCTCGCGCCCGAAGGCCCGGCTCGCGCGCCCCGGCAGAACCAGCGGCGTTTGCCCCGCCTCGGTCACCGCCGCCATGTATCCCGACATGCGTTCCTGCGCGACCCCCCGCCCCGCGACCCCGCCGACAAAGGCGATGCGCCGCGCGCCACAGGCGAGCAGGTGATCTGCCGCCAAACGGCTTCCGGTCGGGTAATCGGGCGCCGCAAAGGGGAACAGATCCGTCCGCGCATCAACCTTGCGCAACACCTGCATCGTCGGAATTCCCGCATGCGAAAGCCTGCCGAACGTCACCTCTTCATCGCCATAACACGGCGAAATGACCACCGCCGACACCCCGTGCTCGATCATCGCCCCCACCACCTGCGCCTGCAGCGCCGGGTCTTCATCCGTGTTGGCCACCACGGTCGCATAGCCCCGTGCCGAAAGGGCCATCTGCAGCGACGTCGCAAATTCCGTAAAGAACGGGTTGCGCAGATCATTGATCACAAGGCCGATCAAGCCTGTGTTTGACGTGCGCAGATTGGCCGCCGCCCGATTATAGACATACCCGATGTCCAGCATCGCCTTTTGCACGCCCACGCGCGTTTCGGCCTTCACCAGCGGGCTGTCCTGCAGCACAAGGCTGACAGTAGACTTCGACACCCCCGCTGCATGCGCCACGTCGATGATCGTCGGCCTGCGCTTCATCCCACGTCCTTCTGCCTCACGCGATCCCGTGCAGCGCCAGCAGCGTTTTCATCCTCACGCAGGCCAGATCGGGCTGTGCCAGCAGCCCGGCCTGATCGGCCAGACGGAACACGTCGGCATAATGCGTGATATCGCGGGCAGATTGAAAGCCCGCAGGCATGATGAAATGCGTTTGCTGACCGTTCAGCCACGATAGATACGCGATCCCCGCCTTGTAGAACCGCGTCGGTGCCCGAAAAATCTCGCGGCTCAGGGGCACCGTCGGGGCCAGCAGCGCGTCATAAGTCGCCCGGTCGCCCCGCGCCAGCGCCTCCAGCGCCTGACTTGCCGCAGGGGCGATGGCCGCGAAAATACCCAGCAGGGCATGCGAATGCCGTTCCCCGTCACCCGCGATCAGCGGCGCATAATTGAAATCATCCCCCGTATACAGACGCACCCCCGCAGGCAGACGGGCGCGGAACGCCACTTCATGCGCCTCATCCAGCAGCGATATCTTGATGCCGTCCACACGGCCCGGATTTTCCGCAATCAGGGACAGGACGAAATCCGTGGCCCGCGTCACATCCGTGCTGCCCCAGTAACCGCCAAGCTGCGGGTCGAACATTTCACCCAGCCAGTGCAGGATCACAGGGTCGCGGGCCCCATCGATCAGGCGGCGGTAAACCGCGCGGGACACGCTTTCATCCGCCCCCATCGCCGTGAAGGCCCGGCTCGCCATCAGGATCAACTGCCCTCCTGCCGCCTCTATCGCCTCGGCCTGATGGGTATAGGCCGCCGCAATCGCATCCGCGTCCCGCAAATCCACCAGGGCCACATGGTCCGTTCCCGCCCCGCAGGCGACGCGCGGGCGCGCCGCATGCGCCTTGGCCGCCCGCATCGTCCGCTGGATCAACTCCAGTGCCGTCGGCCAATCCACCCCCATGCCCCGTTGCGCGGTATCCATCGCCTCAGCCAGATGCAGGCCCTGATCCCAAAGGCCGCAGCGGATGGACAAGGTTGCCTCCCAATCCACCGCCGCCCGCGTGTCCCACGGGTTCCGTTCGCGCAGCGGGTCCGACACCACATGCGCCGCCGCAAACGCCGTACGTGTCAGCGCCACACCCGGCGTGCGCGGGGTCAGGGGCACGCCTACCAGATCATAAGGTTCAACAGTCCCCGTTCGCGTCGGCAGCATCAGCATGGCTTGTCCTTTTCCCGAAATCTCATGGTGGGCGGGCGTCCCTTCGGCCCCTTCACGGGGCAACCGCCAGATCAAAAACCAGAATACCGGCCAGCCCCCCCACCGCACCTGCCACCAGGGCCGCCCCGACCCGGCGATGATCGGGATGTTCCTGATACGCTGCCAATGCCGCCCAATCGACGAAATCCACCACAAAGCCGTGCATATAGCCGCGCTCCATCTGTTCCGGACTTTCACTGCGCCCTGCAGTGATCGACAGCACCCCCGGCAGCACTGCCTTGATTGCCTGCAAATCCGCAAACAGCGACGCAATCTCCGCTTCACCAACCGCGGGTCGAAACCGCACCAAAACGATATGTCTGATCATCGCGTCACCCCTGCCTTGCCAAAATCATCGCCGCCGCTTTTTCCGCTATCATGATCGTCGGCGCATTAGTGTTCGACGACACCACCGTCGGCATCACCGACGCGTCCACCACCCGCAACCCCTCGATCCCGTTGAACCGCAGTTCGTGGTCCACGACCGCCGCGCTGTCCGCCCCCATCCGGCAGGTGCCCGCCGGGTGGTGATCCGTCTTCGCGTGACGGCAGGCATAATCGATATAGTCCTGATCCGTCCGCACCCCCGGCCCCGGCAAGCGTTCTGCCAGAACAAACGGTTTCAGCGCAGCCTGTCCCATGATCTCACGCGCCAGCTTCAACCCCCGGATCGACATCTCGCGGTCATAGGGGTCTGCCCAATAATTGGGGTCGATCAGCGGGGCCGCGCGCGGGTCTGCCGATGCGATCCGCACCGTCCCCCGCGACCGGGGCCGCAGATAGGCGCTGTTCAGGGTCACCCCGCCCTGCGGCATCGCCGCCACCCCCGCCTCGATCCCCGACCCAAGCCCCAGATGAAACTGGATATCCGGCGACCGCGCCGCCGGGTCCGCATACCAAAAGCCGCCCGTTTCGAACAGGCTCGACGCGACCGGCCCCCGGCGTGTTAGCAGGTATTGCAGGCCCGCGATGGCCGACAGATGCGGCTTGGCAAAACGGTCATAGGTATGCGGCCCCGTGCATTCCGCGATCACGAACAGATCAAGGTGATCCTGCAGGTTCGCCCCAACCCCCGGCTGGTCGAACACCACCGGCACCCCGACTGATTGCAGATGATCCGCAGGCCCGATCCCCGACAGCTGCAGCAGACGCGGCGATCCGATTGCCCCGCAGGACAGGATCACCTCTGATGCCGCCCGCACCACCCGTGTCTCCCGCCCCGTTCCCGCCAGTTCAACCCCGACCGCCCGGCCCTTTTCCACCACGATCCGCAAGACCTGCACCCCGGTCTGCACGGTCAGGTTCGGCCTGCCCCGCGCCGGCCGCAGATAGGCAATCGACGTGGAGGATCGGCGATACTTCCGCTGGGTCAGTTGGTAATACCCCACGCCGTCCTGTGCGGCCCCTGTCATGTCCATGTTGCGCGGAATGCCCAGTTCCCCCGCCGCCGCAAAGTATGCCTCGCAGATCGGCAGCGGCGCACGCGGCTGGCTTACCCCCAGCGGCCCGCCCTGGCCATGATAGCGGTCGTTATGGGTGTCATTGTCCTCCGCCTTGCGGAAATACGGCAGCACATCCTCATACGACCACCCCGTACACCCCATCTGCCGCCATTCGTCATAATCCAGCGCATTGCCCCGCGTATAGATCTGCGCATTGATCGACGATCCCCCCCCGATCACCCGGGCCTGGGTGTAGTTGATCACCATATCCTGCATGTGCCGCTGCGGCACCGTCCGCCAGCCCCAGGATCCCCGGCCTTTGGTCATCTTCGCGAACCCTGCAGGCAGGTGGAAGAATGGGTGCCAATCGCGCCCCCCCGCCTCCAGCAGCAATACCTGTGCCGCCGGATTTTCGGACAGCCGCGCCGCCAGAACCGCGCCCGCCGACCCCCCGCCGATAATGATGAAATCATAGCTCATCATCACAACCTTGCGATGGACAGGCCACCGTCCACTGCAATCACACTTCCCGTGGCAAAAGCGAGTTGCCCCAGGGCAATCGGCACCATCGCCTGGCCGATATCCATCGGTTGCCCCCATCGCCCCGCAGGCACAAGGCCGCCTTCGATGCGCGCCGTGTATTTGTCGGTCACACCGGCCGTCATTTCTGTCGCGATGATGCCGGGCCGCAGCTCATAGACCCCGATGCCAAGCGGCGCCATCCGCACCGCGAACAGTTGCGCCATCATCGCCGCGGCCGCCTTGGAAACACAATATTCGGCGCGCTCAATCGACACCATCGTGGCGCTGACCGACGTGACGAAGGTGATCGAACGATAGTCCTTGGCCGGCCGATCCTGCATGCGTCTGGCCACCGCCTGCGCCAGAAAGAACGCGCCGCGCAGGTTCACATTCATGACCGCGTCGAAATTGTCCGGTGTGATCTCCAGCATATCACCCCGCAATTTTGCAGGCACCCCCGCATTCGACACCAGCGTCATGATCGGCCCCAACTCGCCCTCAACCCGGTCCAGCAGGGCAGGTACACCGGCAATATCGGCGACATCATGCTGAAAATACCGCGCGGCAGGCCCCAGTTGTGCCAAGGCATGTTCCACCGCCGGGGTGTCCCCCTTTGACCGCGAGGCCAGCGCCACGCGACATCCCGCCGCGACCAGCGCCACAGCGATCCCAAGGCCGATCCCCTGCTGCCCCCCCGTAATCAGTGCCACGCCCGTCATGCTGCAAACTCCGTCCTGGTGATGTGATCCGCCGCCCGCAGGGCAAGGGCCGCAATGGTCAGCGAAGGGTTGACCGCAGCCGAAGTCGGCAGCACCGACGCATCGACAATGTACAGGTTGGCCAGATCATGGCTGCGGCATTGTGCATCGACCACCGATGTCGCAGGGTCCGCCCCCATCCGCGCCGTGCCACATTGATGGCTCGGGGTGCGGCGGTCAAAGGCCCGCGACAGAACGATGGGATAGCCCGCCTGCCGCAATTTCCGTTTCAGCATCGCCACCAGCGCCAGATGCGTCTCCCAGTTCGACCGTTTCCAGTCCAGACACACCTGTCCCTCTTTCAGGGTCACCCGGCTGTCGGGATTGGGCAGGTCTTCGGACATCGCCAGAAGATCGACCGCGTGCCGCGCCATCCAGTTTGCCACGGGGCGCGGGATCGGCGTGTCCGATGCAAGGATCGGGCCCGATATCTTGCCCAGCAGCTGGATGTTGCCCAAAGGTGTCTGACCCGGCCCGCCTGTCAGGTAGAAATCGTTGATCTGCAACGTTTTCTGATAGACAGATCCGTTGCGCCGCAGTGGATGCAGCGCCAGCACGGCGCTCAGATTATGGTTCATGAAATTGCGCCCCACCTGATCGGACGCGTTCGCCAACCCGCCCGGATGCGCCGCGTCCGCCGACCCCAGCAGCAACGCCGCCGACATCACCGCCCCCGCGGCCAGCACGATCAGGGGTGCCGTCAGGATGCCCTGCCCCGCCACTTCCACCCCCGTGATCCGCCCCTTTTCCGCAATCAGCCGCGTCACCCGTGCTGATGTCTGCAGCCTTACGTTCGGATGTTGCAAGGCATGGGCAAGACCCACCGTTTCCGCATCCATCTTGCCGCCACAGGTGTCGGGAAAGGCATCCCACGGCGTTTGCCCCTTGGAAAGCCACCGCTCGATATCCACACCCAAGGGAAGCGACGACGGATGCAGCCCCACCCGCTGCAACCGCGCCCGAAAATCCGCAATCGCGGGTTCGTCCGGCACCGGCGCAAAAGCGTAATCGCCCGAATGCGCAGGCTCCGTCGGATCTTCGCCCAGCACACCCCGCACCTGATACAGCGCTTCCGCTGCCTGATACCACCGCTCCAGCTCGTCATAGCCCAGCGGCCAGCCCGGCGTCGTCCCGCCCAGATGGCGCAGCGGCGCAAAATCCTCCGCGCGGTACCGCATCAGAACCGCACCGTAGAATTTCGAATTCCCCCCCGCGACATAATAATTGCCCGGATTGAATGCCCGGCCCGCCCCGTCCAGCCACTGCTCGTCAGGCCGGAAATGCCCCCGGCCAAAAATGGCTTCCGCGTCTCGCGCCTCTGGCGAATGTTCCAGTCGCTCGCCCCGCTCCAGAATAAGGATCTGCCGACCCGACCCTGCCAAGGCCGCCGCCAGCGTCGCCCCCCCCATCCCGGACCCGATAATGATGACATCGGGCCTCATGCCGTGATCCGCGCCTCCGTTGCCGGATCAAAGGCCACGGCCTTTTCCATGTTGATCGCAAACTCGAATACCTCGCCCGCCGTCACCGCCGCATCCGCCCGCATCCGCGCAATCACATCCCGCCCCCCCAGCGTCATCGTCACGAACGTATCGGACCCCGCCGGTTCCGTCACCGTCACCCGGTTTGCAAACGGCTGGATGTTTCCGGATTTCCGGTCTGCCCCTTCCGGATCCGTGATCGCCTCTGGCCGGATGCCCAGCACGATTCTGCGCCCTGCCCAATCCGCCAGGTTTGCCTGACTGAAACGCAGGTGCCGCACCCCGCCATCCGCATCCGTCAGTTCCGCATGCGCCGCCCCATTCTGCATCACCACCTGCGCCGGCAGCACGTTCATCGCCGGTGACCCCATGAAGGTCGCCACGAACAGATTGGCAGGGCTGTCGTAAATCTGCTTCGGCGTCCCCAACTGCTGGATGTATCCCTTGTTCATAACCGCAATGCGCGTTGACAGGGTCATCGCCTCGATCTGGTCATGCGTCACATAGACGATTGTCGTCTTAAGTTTCTGGTGCAGCTTCTTGATTTCGGTCCGCATGTCCACCCGCAGCTTTGCATCCAGATTGGACAGCGGCTCGTCAAACAGGAACACATCCGGGTTGCGCACCAGGGCCCGGCCCATCGCCACCCGCTGGCGCTGCCCCCCCGACAACTGCCCCGGCTTGCGGTCCAGCAGCGGCGTGATCTGCAACAGCCGCGCCACGTCGGCCAGCGCTTGGTCCCGCTCCACCTTTGGCACCCCGTGCATTTCCAGCCCGAAGGTCATGTTCTGCCCAACGGTCATATTGGGGTAAAGCGCATAGGACTGGAACACCATCGCGATGTTGCGCTTAGACGGATGCACGCCGTTCATCACCCGGCCCTTGATCGAGATGTCGCCAGAGGTGATCGCCTCCAGACCCGCGATCATGTTCATCAACGTGGATTTGCCGCAACCCGACGGGCCGACGAGCACCAGAAACTCGCCCTCCTCTACCGAGATGTCTACTTCGTGCAGCACCTTGACCGCCCCATAGGACTTGGTGACGTGGCTGATATCAAGAAAGCCCATGGCTTTGGTCCTTTGGTCAGGGTGTAAGGCGGGCGGCACCGCTGCGCCGCCCGAATGTCGCATTACTTTGCCGCCAGAATTGCATCGGCAAGGCTGACAGCCCCGTCCGCCGCCGTCATGTCGGAACTGAAGAACTCCGTAATCGCATCTGTCGCGGCCCCGACGACTGCCGCATTCGCCGCATGCGTGCCGGCAAACGTCGGCACAGCCGTCCCCGCCGCATCGGCGGTCGACAGGTCTGCCGCCGTCGATTGCGCACAGGCATCAAGGCTCGACATATCGACGTCATTGCGGGCCGGGATGGCCCCTTTGGCGATGTTGAAGGCCACCTGAACCTCTTTGTCCATGATCGCACTCGCCAGCACTTCCTGCGCCTTTATCGCCTCGGGATCGGTCTGCGTGAAAAGCGACAGCGAGTTTACCAGATAGACAAACCCCGCCTGCCCGTTCGCCTTCGGCACCGGGATACAGGCGAAATCCTCGCTCACGATCTTGCCTGCGTTGGTAAACTCCCCCTTTGCCCAGTCGCCCATGATCTGCATCGCCGCTTCGCCGTTGATCACCATCGCCGTGGCCAGATTCCAGTCGCGCCCGGCCGCGTTCGAATCGACCATGCCACGCAGGGTTGCAAGTTCGTCAAAAACCCCCACCATCGTGTCGCCCCGCAGCGTCGCATCATCCAGATCGACCAGCGCCGCGCGATAGAAATCCGCACCACCCACGCCCAGGGCCACTGCCTCGAACATGTAGGCTTCCTGCCAGGCCTGTCCGCCATGCGCCAACGGGATGATCCCCGCCTCCAGAAACTTTGGCCCAAGCGCATTCAGTTCTTCCCACGTCGTCGGATAGGGCGCACCGATCTTGTCAAAGGCTGCCTTGCTCGCCCAGATCACATCCGTCCGGTGCACGTTCGTCGGCACCGATACGTAATGTCCGCCCACCTTGGTGAAATCCTTCACCGCCTGTGGCAGAACGGCATCCCAGCCTTCCGCAGCTGCAAGCGCATCGACGTTGCCCAGCAGGCCTTCATTGGCCCAATCAATCACGTTCTGTCCCAGCATCAGCATCGCTGCTGGCGGCTTGCCCGACG
>JANMDH010000357.1:0-7059 GCA_031376195.1 Gemmobacter sp.
CCCCCCCCCCCCCCGCCCCCCCAAAACAATTCAGCGTAGAGCCCGTCACATCATGCCCGCGTTCCACCGAGATTTTCTTGATCGCATTCGCCATATTCTCCACCGCGATCCGCAGGAACCCCGCCGCCAGCGCCTCAGGCGTCATCGGCGGACCACCCGCATCCGCCATCCGCTGCCCCATCTCCACAAACCGCGCCCGTACCGCATCGGCGTCCAAAGGCTGATCCCCGCCCACCCCGAACACCGCCGGAAAATGCGCCGCGTTCAACCGCCCCAAGGCCACAATGCAATCCGTGATCGTCAACGGCCCGCCCCGCCGGTAACTCGCAGGCCCCGGATTGGCCCCCGCACTTTCCGGCCCCACCTGCAGCCGCCCGTCCCGGAACGTGCAGATCGACCCGCCCCCCGCCGCCACCGTATGAATGTCCATCATCGGTGCCCGCATCCGCACCCCCGCCACTTCCGTCTCGAACGACCGCTCGTAACGTCCTGCGTAATGGCTCACGTCCGTTGATGTGCCCCCCATGTCGAACCCTATCAGCCGGTCGAACCCTGCCGCCCTGCCCGTTTCCACCATCCCCACGATGCCCCCCGCAGGCCCCGACAGGATCGCATCCTTCCCCATGAACCGATGCGCCTCGGTCAGCCCCCCGCTCGACTGCATGAACAACAGCCGCCCCTGCCCAAGCGCGCGTTCGACCTGCGCCACATACCGCCGCAGGATCGGCGACAGATACGCATCCACCACTGTCGTATCCCCCCGCGATACCAGCTTTGCCAACCGGCTTACCCCGTGGCTCGTCGAAATCTGGGCAAAGCCCAACTCCGCCGCGATTCCCGCCACCCGCTCCTCATGCGCCGGGTTCACATGCCCGTGCATCAATGCAATCGCCACCGCACGGATGCCGTCCGCATAGGCCCCCTGCAACGCCAACCGCACCGCCCCCTCATTCAGCGGCGCAACTTCGACGCCCTCAGCATCCAGCCGCCCCGGAACCTCCGCCACCGCCTCATACAAAAGATCAGGCCGCCGGATCTGCAGATCAAACAGGCGCGGCCGGTTCTGATACCCGATCCGCAAAAGATCGCCGAACCCTTCCGTGATCAGCAGCAGAACCCGTTCGCCCTTGCGTTCCAGCAGGGCATTCGTCGCAACGGTCGTGCCCATCTTCACCGCCGAAATCGCGCCCTCCGGGATCGGATCATCCGCCCCCAGATCCAGGCAATCCCGGATGCCCTGCACCGCCGCATCCGCATACCGTTCGGGGTTTTCCGACAGCAGTTTTCGGCTGATGATCTGCCCCGCAGGCCCGACCGCGACAATGTCGGTAAAGGTTCCGCCCCGGTCGATCCAGAATTCCCACGCCATTCCCGACCCCCGTTCAACCGCCCCGACCATGCCTAAGCGAAGGAATGGTCCTGTCAACACCAACGGGCACGCATGCCACACAAAGCCCCTTTGGTGCAGCCGGTCCCGCCCCCTTGGCACCCTGCCCGGCAGGCCGCGAAATACCTGGCCAATTCGCAACGGGGGAAATTATGATTAATATTCCCCCTATCAAATAATTGCCCCAAGGTAAGCCAATTCACGCGGTGGATTCGATATGGCAACAATGTGGCATTTGCCTTAGTTGCAGCTGTCACATAAAAAATATCCGAATTGAAGCCACACCATACATTTCTACCATAAATTGTTTTTGGTCGATTTAAGGTGGTATGCCATCTTATCTTTCGCCCGCCTCGAAATAGCATCCCCACCCGGCCCGCAACGCAATCCTCGCGCGGTGTCAAAGGGCCTGTGACCCATCGCCCTGACAACATTCAGATCCACCCGGAAACCACCTGCCTTGCTGAGGCATCAAAAATTTATTCATGTATTACAGTGATTTATGTAAACCTCTTTCACTGAACAAATCCACCTGTCCTGAACCGCGTCGGTCAATGCAGGCACGGCCCTCACGCGCCGGATCATGCGCCGCCCAACCGCAAAACCCGCCTGATCTCAGTCCCCGGCCACGCAAAGACGGGTGGTCCAATTTGTCGCACCCGCGCCCTGCATCATGTCCGCAAATCAAACGAGCTCAATAACACTTTTTGTCGACACAGAATGACCCACTTATCTGCGGAATGTCGCCCTCATTTTAATTAAAAACGCCCTCATAAAGTTACCAGTTCAAAAGGAAATCAAAATGGACATACTTTCAGTCGGGATGTTTCGCCTTGTACAAGACGTCAACTCCCTCACCCTTGTTGCGCTGATGGCGGGGACAATCTTCTTCTTTCTCAGCCGCTCACAGGTGCAGCACGCCTACAAGACAGCGTTGACCGTCTGTGGTCTGGTGACCTTCATCGCCGCCTATCATTACGTCCAGATCATGGCCAGCTGGACCGAAGCCTATACTGTCATTGACGGCGCCGTCGTCGAAACCGGCGTGCCCTTCAACCGCCTGCTGCACTACAGCAACTGGTTGCTTACCGTGCCGATGCTGCTTGTCGGTCTGATCCTCGTGATGAACCTCGGCACCAAGGAAACCAGCCAGAAATCGCTGCGTCTGGGTGGTCTTGCCGCGCTGATGATCGCGCTCGGTTATCCCGGTGAAATCGCCACCACCGAAACCGCCCGTCTGTTCTGGGGCGTGGCCTCGATGATCCCGTTCATCTGGATCCTCTACGAACTCTTCTTCGGTCTGAAGCAGGCGATCAACAAGCAGCCGGCAAAGGCACGCATCCTTGTCACCATCGCCATCTGGATGACCCTGACAACATGGATGATCTACCCGCTGGTGTATTTCTTCGGCGGTGCCGAGGCCGACAACGCAACCTTCGTGGCCGTTGTCCAGATCGGGTATGCGCTGTCGGATATCGTTGCGAAAGTCGGCTACGGCATTCTGATCTACGCCATCGCGATGCGTAAATCCGAGGCTGACATGGCAAGCGCCGATCTGTCGAAACTGCAGCCCGTCGCCGCACCGGCCTTTGCCCGCAGCGCCTGATACAGCCGAACACTGGCCCGGCGATCCCACGGGGTCGCCGGGTTTTCCCACCCTCTCCCCATCAGTTTGGTGTTTAACGATGTATGTCTCAGCCATCCGTACCGATAGCGTTGCGCAGATTGATCCCGTCCTGTCGCGCATGCGGCATCTGGTTGAACAGTCCGCTCCGCTGAACAGCGCCGTCCTGCGCGCGGTGCACCACCACCTTGCAGCCCCCGGTCAGGGTGTCCGCGGCAAGATGGCGCTTCAGGCCGCCCTCTGCATGGGCATGGACGCGCAAACCGCCATCCCCCTCGCCGCCTGCTGCGATCTTCTGCACAACGCCTCGCTGATCCATGACGACCTGTCCGACGGTGACACCGAACGCCGCGGCATTCCCACTGTCTGGTCCGTCTATGGCCGCGATGTTGCCCTTTGCGCCGGCGACCTGCTGATTTCCTGCGCCTATCTGGCGCTGTCCGATCTGCCCCAATCCACCCTGATCGGTGCCCTTCTGCGCCGCGTTCACAGCCATGTCGCCCGCACCATTCACGGCCAGGCGGCCGACCTGTTGCCTGCCGCCGCGGGTTGCGATCCGATTGCCGCCTATCTTGCCACCGCCGGGGCGAAATCCGGCCCCCTGCTGTGCCTGCCGCTCGATCTCGCCTTCACCCTCTGCGGCGATCATACCGCCCGCGATCTGTCGCGCGATGCCATCATGGCCTGTGCCCTTGCCTATCAGATGGCGGATGACCTCGATGATGTCGCCTCCGACGAACGCACCGAACAGGGGGCCGCCGCAAACATCGTCATCGTCCTGCAACGCAACCTTGGCTGCAACCGCGCCACCGCCCTGCAACGCGCAACGGTGATGGCCAGAAACCACCTGACGCAGGCCTGCCGGCTCGCCGCCGCCCTGCCGAACGGAACCGACACCATCGTCCGCGAACTGGCCCGCCGGATTGACCTTAAATTGAACGGAAACTGAAAAATGCCTCGTGATACCCAGTCAGAACCCGGCCCCACCGCCATCGTCGTCGGCGGTGGCTTTGGCGGCATGGCCGCCGCCCTGCGCCTGCGCGCGCGCGGCTACCGTGTGACCCTGATCGACCGCTGCGCCAAACTGGGTGGCCGCGCGCAGGTGTTTGAACGTGAAGGCTTTCGCCATGATGCCGGGCCAACCGTCATCACCGCCCCCTTCCTGTTTGAAGAACTCTTCGCCCTCTATGGCAAGCAGATGAAGGATTACGTCACCCTCGTCACGCCAGACCCTTGGTATCGCTTTCATTTTTCCGACGGCGAAACCATGGACTACGGCCCGACCCAGGAACGGACCGAGGCTGAAATAGCCAGGATCAGCCCGCGTGACGTGGCAGGCTTTCGCAAGCTGCTCGGCCATTCCAAGGCGATCTACGACATCGCCTTTACGCGCCTTGCGGCAAAACCCTTCCACAGCCTGTGGTTCATGATCCAGCAGATCCCCGATCTTCTCCGCCTGAAAAGTTATGAATCCGTCTGGCAGATGGTCAGCCGCTATCTGAAGGACGACCGCCTGCGTCAGGCCTTTTCGGTGCAGCCCCTGCTCGTCGGCGGCAATCCCTATGCCACCACCAGCATCTACGGCCTGATCACCTATGTCGAACAGCGTGACGGCATCTGGTTCGCAATGGGCGGCACCGGGGCCTTGGTCAACGCCCTGTCCGACCTGATGGCCGAAGAAGGCATCGCCGTGCATCTGGGCCAGACCGTCGATCAGGTCCTGCTGGAAAAAGGCCGCGCCTGCGGCGTGCGTCTGGCGAACGGCCATGAAATCCGCTCCGACATCGTCGTGACCGACGTCGATCCCGTCCATCTGTATCGCAACATGCTGCCACAAAAGGCGGCCTCTCCCGTCGCCCGTTTCCGCACGAAACACGCGACCTCCTCCATGGGGCTTTACGTCATGTATTTCGGCGCGAAAAAGCAGTTCCCCGGCGTCGCACACCACACCATCTGGTTTGGCGAACGCCACCGCGAATTGCTGGCCGAAATTTTCCGGAACGAAGATCTCCCCGAAGATTTCTCCCTCTACGTTCACCGTCCCACCGCGACGGACCCCAGCTTTGCTCCCGAAGGCTGCGACAGTTTCTATGTGCTCTGCCCCGTCCCGAACCTGCGCGCTGGCATCGACTGGGATGTCGAAGGCCCCCGCCTGCGCGACCGTATCGTTGCGGCGCTGGACAAATCGATGCTGCCCGGCCTCGCCGATACGATCTGCGCCGAATTCCAGATGACCCCGGTCGATTTCAAGGATCGCTATCTTAGCGTCGATGGCGCGGGTTTCTCCATCTCGCCCTATTTCCGCCAGTCCGCATGGTTCCGCTTTCACAATCGCGGCGAAGGCATTCCGGGCCTCTATCTGGTCGGTGCCGGCGCGCATCCCGGTGCGGGTCTGCCCGGCGTGGTGTCATCGGCCAAGACGCTCGACCATCTGGTCCCCGACGCGGTCACCGTGCTGTGACCATCGCCTGGCAGACAAACGCAGGTCCACACACCGGCCCCCTCGATGCCTGGGCGCTGCTGAAACGCCACGGCAAAACCTTTGCCTGGGCCGCCCATCTGTTGCCACGCGGGCAGGCAGGCCATCTGGCGCGGCTCTATGCGCTCTGCCGCATGATCGACGATCTGGCTGACGAAGACGGCAGTGCCCCCGCCGTCGCCCGCCTGCATGCCCTGCGCGGCGGCGCGTGGCATGGCAACAGCACCGACCCGATTGCCACGGGTTTCGCCGATCTGATCGCCGAAACCGGCCTGTCGCGAACGCCGGTAAATCAGTTGATCGACGGCGTTCTGGGCGATCTGACGCCCGCCCTGATCACCGATGACGCGGCCCTGATCCGCTATGCCTATCATGTGGCGGGCACCGTCGGGCTGATGGTCTGCGACGTGCTGGGCGTGACGCACGGCACCGCCCGCGCCTCGGCCATCGACCTTGGCATCGCGATGCAGCTGACCAACATCGCCCGCGACGTGATGCAGGATGCCACACTTGGCCGCCGCTATCTGCCCGCAACCTGGATCGCCGCCACCCCCGCCGAACTGGTCACGCCAACGCCCGATACGCGCGCCGCAGCCGCGCAGGCCGTCATCCGCCTCCTTGATCTGGCGGATCGCTATTACGACAGTGCCGCCCATGGGTTTGCCTACCTCCCCCTCTCGTCCCGCCTCGGCATGGCCGTCGCCGCCCGCGTCTATCGCGGCATCGGCACCGAACTTCGCGCCCGTGGCGGGGATTACACCCAAGGCCGCGCCTATGTGCCCCGCTGGCGCAAGACGCTTCTGACGGCGCATGCCCTCGCCGCCCTCCTGCGCAAACCCATGGGCACGCGCGATGCCCAGTTGCACCGCGCCATCACCAACCTGATCCCGCAACACGAAGGCAAGTCATGACCCGCCCTGACACCGATATTGCCATCCTCGGCGGCGGCTGCGCAGGCCTCAGCCTTGCCGTCCGGCTGGCGGGCAAGGGCCTGCACGTCACCGTCGTGGAACCCCGCGCGGATTATGACGATGATCGCGTCTGGTCCTTCTTCCGCACCCACGCCGACCCTTTCGAATCCTGCGTCCGCGCCCGCTGGTCCCGCTGGCATGTGACACAGGGCGACAGCATCGCCCAACGCGGATCAGACCGCCTCCGCTATGAAAGCGTCTCCTCGGGTGCCTTCTACGATCACGCCCGCCGCATCTGCGACGCTGCCCCGAATGTCCGCCTTGCGCTCGGCACCTCCGTCACCGGCGAACCTGTCTGCGGGCGCGGCGGTCACTGGCGGGTTGAGACGACCGCCGGTCCACTCACCAGCCGCTACATGATCGACACCCGCCCCACAGGCCGCGCCACAGGCTATGGCCAATCCTTCCTCGGTCAGGAAATCCGCGTCGGTTTTGATGCCTTTGATCCAGGCAACGTCCCCATGATGTGCTTCCTGCCCGGTCGCCCTGACCGCGTCGATTTCCTCTACATCCTTCCCTTCGCCCGTGATCATGCCCTGGTCGAGGTGACGACCTTCGCCGACACCATCCCCAGCATCCAGGAACACCGCACCTGGCT
>JANMDH010000387.1:0-4715 GCA_031376195.1 Gemmobacter sp.
CCCCACAAGGGGGAGGGGGGGGCGCACAAACACACCCACCCCCTAAAAGGCCCGTCATACAGCCGTACATACAGAAAAAATACGGATGCAATACAGTTTGAATACGCAAAACATACGGGCCAGTGGGGGCGAGGCACCCCAAGTCCTGGGCCTGTCCCGGGACCTCGACGGGCAGCGCACCACCGCCGAGACTCCGGGGCAAGCCCGGCTGACAAGGACGTCGATGGCTATTTTAACCGTAGGGTGCGCAATGAATGCATGGCCTACCATGTATCGCGATTTAACCGTCTTTTGAGAAACCTAGATAAGTGTGAAATTTCACGAAAATCACATCAAGTTGAGCATTAAGCCAAACACCGTTGTCATGCCTAGTGCGAATATGTTGCTGGCGATTTTGTGCCTCGCCGGGTGCGTCCATAAGTGAATTTGCGCAATCAAGCTCAAGCGCCTTGTTCCGCACACTCTGAAGGTAATTGCTGAGTTCGCCATCAAATAGAAAACGTGACCGTTGATATGCATCTGTAAATGAACCAAGTTCTGTTTGAGTAAATGAAAAATTTTCACTTATCCGGGTCAGAAATCTCTGCGTCTCTCTGAAAACGTCAAATCTCCGGTCAAAAAGTTTTTCCCGAATTGTAGCACGATTGATTTTCGATTGTGTAAAAGCAATGTAAGCTACAAATGCGGCGATCGCTGTTGTTGCCAAACCTGTCAATATCTTGATTGCTTCGGAAGAGATCAGGACCGCTAGCCAGCTACACATCCAACTCCTCCACAAACCGCGCATTCTCTTGGATATACTGGAACCGCAGTTCCGACTTCTTCCCCATCAGCCGCTCCACCAGATCGCCCGTTTCCCCCGGCTCGTCCTCATCAATGCTCACCCGGATCAGTTTCCGCGTCAGGGGGTTCATCGTCGTGTCTTTCAGGTCTTTCGCGTCCATCTCGCCCAGACCCTTGAACCGCTGCACGTCGATTTTTCCCTTGCCGCCCAATCCCTTGGTCAGCCACAGCTCTTTCTCCACGTCATCCGCCACATACAGCCGCCTTGCCCCTTGCGTCAGGCGGTACAGCGGCGGGCAGGCCAGATACAGGTGCCCCTTGTCGATCAGGGGGCGCATCTGGGTGAAAAAGAATGTCATCAGCAAACTGGCGATATGCGCGCCGTCCACATCGGCATCCGTCATGATGATGATCTTGTCATAGCGCAGATCATCCACCTTGAACCGCGTCCCCATGCTGACGCCAAGCGCTTCACATATATCGCGAATCTCGGCGTTCTCGTTCAGCTTGTTCGACGCCGCCCCCAGCACGTTCAGGATTTTCCCCTTCAGCGGCAGCAACGCCTGCGTCTCGCGGATGCGCGCGCCTTTGGCGGACCCCCCGGCGCTGTCGCCTTCCACGATGAACAGTTCGGTCCCTTCGCGTGTCTTGGACGTGCAATCCGTCAATTTCCCCGGCAGGCGCAGCTTTTTGGTGGCCGACTTCCGGGCGGTTTCCTTTTCCTGACGGCGGCGCAGGCGTTCGTCCGCGCGCAGCACCAGAAAATCAAGGATCGCACCTGCGGATTTGGTATCGGCTGCAAGCCAGTTGTCAAAATGGTCGCGCACGGCGTTTTCGACATATTTGGCGGCCTCTTCGGTGGCGAGGCGGTCTTTGGTTTGGCCCACGAACTGCGGTTCCGCAATAAACACGGAGATTAGCGCGCAACCACCCGCCAGCATATCTTCACGGGAAATCTGGTCGGCCTTGCGGTTCTTGACGCGCTCACCGTAGGCCTTGATGCCTTTCAGAATGGCAGACCAGAAACCAGTTTCATGCGTGCCGCCTTCGGGGGTGGGGACAGTATTGCAATAGGATTGCAGGAAACCGTCCCGCATGGGGGTCCAATGAATCGCCCATTCGGCGGAACCGGGAATGCCGAATTTTTCCTGAAACCCGACCTTGCCTGCAAAGGGACGGTCGGAATAGGTCGTGGCTTTCTCAAGGGTGTCAGAAAGATAATCGGCAAGGCCCCCGGGAAAATGAAAAACGGCCTCCATCGGCGTATCGCCATCGGGGATCGCCGTTTTCCAGCGGATTTCCACGCCGGAAAACAGATAGGCCTTGGAGCGGACCATTTTAAGCAATCGGTGCGGTTTGAAGGCGAGGCTGCCAAAAATTTCGGCATCAGGGTGAAAAGTCACCGTGGTGCCGCGCCGATTGGGGGCAGGGCCGATTTTAACAATCGGGCCTTGCGGAATGCCCCGGCTGAAAGACTGTGTGTACAGCTCCTTATTACGGGCCACCTCGACTTTCATCACATCGGACAGTGCATTGACAACTGATGCACCAACGCCATGCAAACCGCCAGAGGTCTGATAAGCCTTGCCACTGAATTTACCACCCGAATGCAGGGTGCAAAGAATGACCTCTAGGGCGGATTTACCGGGAAACTTCGGATGGGGATCAACCGGAATGCCCCGCCCATTATCGCGCACGGTGACAGACCCGTCGGCATGCAATTCAACCTCAATCCGCGTGGCGTGCCCTGCAACGGCCTCGTCCATGGAATTGTCCAGCACCTCGGCAACAAGATGATGCAACGCCCGTTCATCCGTCCCGCCAATATACATGCCAGGCCGCTTGCGGACGGGTTCCAGCCCTTCCAGCACCTCGATGGAGGATGCGTCGTAAACGGCCTGCGCGCCGGACAAAAGGTCGTCTGCCATCGGATGCTCGATTCGTTTAAGGGGCCTGTCTGACGCAGGATTAGACCACCCAAGGGGGGAGCGGCGCAAGATGTTGTGGTCAGTGCAGGTCAGATGCGTTCACGCAACCATTCAGCGAGTTCGCCTTCGTCCATCTGGCGCTGCGCGGCGCGGATGATGATGGGGCCGATATCCTCGACCGCCCACGTGATCTCGACCCCGTTCAGCGCCAAACAGACGTCCATTGTCTGATGCGCGGTCCGCTTGTTCGCGTCGTTAAAGCAATGACCTTGCGAAATGGCAACCACATAGGCCGCTGCCAGATCAAAGGCATCGGCGATAAGATCGTATGATATGCGATTTTCCACGCGTCCCAAGGCACCTGCCAGTGATTTGTCGCGGGCAAGGCCCGGCAGCTCACCCGGGTTCAGGACGGCATCGTGAATCGCGATGACCATTTCGACAGACAGGATCGCAAAGCTCATTTGTCGCGCAGATAATCAAGCACAGGCTGATTGACGTTGCGACGGCGTTCCAACACATCCATGACTTCCTCCATCGTCGCATAATGGTGGCCAGCCTCTGCAACCGCCGTGACCGCCTCGATCGGCACCAGATACCCGACCAGCGCCGAATTCTTGAGGATCGCGACAGGCTTGCCGTTGGCTTTGTCGAACACTTTCTGCGGTTCGCGCAGTTCTGTCATCGAGCAGATTTTCGGCGTGTTCAGGTGTGTCATGGCTTACCTCTTCAGATATGTTATGAGATATATACTGAAATGCACGGAATATCAATGAGGGAGGATCACAGCATGCGCATCCTGTTCACCGGCGGCTCTGGCAAAGCTGGAAAACATGTGGTGGCGTATCTGGTGGCGCAGGGGCACCGGGTGCTCAACCTTGACCGCGTGCCGTTAAACCATCCGGGCGTCGGCGATCTGATCGCGGACATCACGGACAGTGGCCAGATGTTCAACGCGGTGCAGTCTTACGCAGGGTTTGACGAGATGGAGCAGGGCACGGGCGCGCAGACCTTTGATGCCGTGGTGCATTTCGCGGCGGTGCCCCGCATCCTGATCGCGCCGGACAATGAAACCTACCGGGTGAACGTGATGGGCACGTATAACGTGATCGAGGCGGCGGTGAAGATGGGCATCCGCAAGGTGATCGTGGCCTCCTCCGAGACGACCTATGGCGTGTGTTTCAGTGATGGTGTGACCGACCCGAAGGTGCTGCCGCTGGATGAGGATTATGCGATTGACCCGATGGACAGCTATGGCATGTCGAAACGGGTGAACGAAGTCACGGCTGAGGGGTTTCAGCGCAGGTCGGGGGCAGACATTTATGCGCTGCGGATCGGGAACGTGATCGAACCCGATGAATATGTGAAATTTCCCGGCTTTTTCGCAGACCCGGGTTCACGGCGCAGAATAGCGTTCAGTTATATTGATGCGCGCGATCTGGGGCAGATTGTTGATCTTTGCCTGAAAAAAGACGGGCTTGGGTTTCAGGTGTTCAATGCCTGCAACGATACAAACTCGGTGTGCCAGCCAAATGCGGAACTGCTGGCGCGGTTCTTTCCGAATGTGCCATTATCGCGCCCGGTTGAACCCTTTGAAAGCCTGCTGTCGAACCGGAAGGCGCGGGAGGTGCTGGGGTTCAAGGAACAACATAACTGGCGGCGCTATGTGACCGATCCGATGGCATGACCGCAGGGCGGTGGGGGCGCTGCCCCCACACCCCCGGGATATTTGGACCAATAAGAAATCGGTTCAGGCGGGTTCGGCCAGCCGCTTTTCCCACATTGCCTTGAAGGCCGGCCGGGCCTGGCACTTTTCCAGCCACGCCTTCACCGCGGGGAATTCCGTCAGCAGGGTCGGGTGCGCCTGGGCATAGCGCACGCATTCTGCCACATTGATGTCCGCCACGGTAAAGCGGCTGCCGATCAGGTAAGGGTTTGCCGCAAGGAGGGTTTCAAGGCGGGCAAGGGCGCGGCGCAGGGTCTGGGCGGCAGCGGCGACGATGG
>JANMDH010000392.1:0-7020 GCA_031376195.1 Gemmobacter sp.
CAGGCTTGCTGCTGCGGATGCTGCCGCCCATCGTCCATATCCGCGACACCCCGGGTCAGGCCGCCCTGCGCTGGTCGATTGAACGGATCATGGCGGAACTGCGCGACCCGGCACCGGGCGGTTCCCTGATCATCGAACACCTTGCCCAGATGATGCTGGTGCAGGCCCTGCGGCTGCATCTGGCCGAAGGGCCGGGCATAGGCTGGCTGTTCGCGCTGGCGGACAAACGCATGCGCCTGGCCCTTCGGCCAGATGCAGCCGCAGGGCCTGCACCAGCATCATCAGGGCAAGGTGTTCGATGATCAGGGAACCGCCCGGTGCCGGGTCGCGCAGTTCCGCCATCATTCGTTCAATCGACCAGCGCAGGGCGGCCTGACCCGGGGCGTCGCGGATATGAACGATGGGCGGCAGCATCCGCAACAGCAAGCCTGCGTGATTGCCCGCAAGACCAAAGCGGTTGCTGACCAGTGAAAAATCGCCCCCGCCATTCAGGCTGGCAACACCGCCCTTGCGCGTGGCGGCAAAAATCGGGGCGGCGTCGCGCGGTGGCAGGGACAGATCACTGGCCAGCCGGAAGGGCCGCCCGCTGGGCAACAGAAAACAATCGCCGGTGGCGAGATACACGGGTTCGGGAACGCCGGTCACCGACAGCCAGCAGTGACCTGACACGACCGCACCGGTTTTGATGCCTGACGCCTGATCGGGAAACTGGATACACCAGTCGCCCCCCGCGTCCAGCCCCGCCGAAAGGGAGTTGCGGGGTTTGAGAAGGGAAAGGACGTTGGACAGTGGATCCATGGGCAAACCTGGACGATGGCGAATACAATATGGACTATAGCGCATAGATCGTCTGCGCTCAACAGCCTATGTTGATCTGAACCGGGCCGTAGCTGCGGTCTTGCAACATCGGATCGGGAGAAAGACACATGCGTGTATTTGTGACGGGAGCGACGGGCTTTGTCGGCTCTGCCGTGGTGGCGGATCTGTTGGGGGCGGGCCACGAGGTGCTGGGTCTGGCGCGGTCTGATGCGGCGGCGGCATCGTTGCGGGCCGCAGGGGCGGCGGTGCACCGCGGCGATCTGGAGGATCTGGACAGTCTGCGCCAAGGCGCTGCTGCGGCGGACGGGGTGGTTCACACCGGGTTCATCCACGATTTTGCGCGTTTCAAAGAGGTGTGCGAGATTGATGGGCGGGCGATTGACGCCTTGGGCACTGCAGTGGCCGACACGGGCAAGCCGCTGATCGTGACGGCCGGTCTGGCGCTGGTGGCGTCGGGGCGGCTTGCGGTTGAGGCGGACGCAGGCCCTGCGGTATCGGATGCCTATCCCCGGATGTCTGAACAGCAGGCGGCGGTGGCATCGGCCAATGGCGCGCGGGTGTCGGTGGTGCGCCTTGCCCCATCGGTGCATGGCGCGGGCGATCATGGCTTTGTGCCGATGCTGATCGACATTGCGCGGCAAAAGGGGGTGTCGGCCTATATCGGTGACGGGATGAACCGCTGGGCGGCTGTGCCCCGTCGGGACGCGGCGCAGTTGTTCCGGCTGGTGCTGGAAAAGGGTGCGGCGGGGGCGAATTATCATGGATGTGCCGAAGAGGGGGTCGTGTTCCGCGAGATTGCCGAAGCGATTGGGCGCGGTCTGGGCCTGCCGGTTGTTTCGGTATCGGCAGATGAGGCTGGCGATCATTTCGGATGGTTTGCTGGCTTTGCAGGGATCGACTGTGCAGCGTCGAGTGTGCTGACGCGGGCGCAACTGGGATGGCGACCCACGGGGATGGGGCTGATTTCAGACATTGATCAAGGGCGGTATTTTGCGGGCTGATTGTTCTGATGCCGTGCCAGATTGTGGGGTTGCCGACGGCTTTCGGCTGGGTGGCGCGATGGTCGCGGGGTAGGGGGACCTGACCGGGTCGGGCAACAGCTTTGCGGTCAACGCGGGTGTCGACAACTTTCTGCGCTTTTTATGCCAACGGGCACGATCTGTGCGATCCCGATCCATTGCCGCTGTTCGACCTTCTGGCGGATTTATGGCGTGGCCGAAACCGACTACCGCGCCTCAAGCGGGAAGTGGCAGGCGACGGCGCGGTTGGGGGAAAGCGGGGCAAGGGCGGGTCGTTCGGTGCGGCAGCGGTCCTGTGCGATGGGGCAGCGTGGGTGAAAGCGGCAGCCGCCGGGGGGGTTGATCGGGCTGGGCACATCGCCCGTCAGAATGATGCGGTTGCGCATCACGCCATTGGCATAAACCGGTTTTGGCACAGCGGAAATCAGCGCCTGTGTGTAGGGATGCGCTGGTTGGCCGAAAATCTGGTCGGCATCGCCGATTTCCACGATCGACCCCAGATACATCACCGCGATCCGGGTTGAGACCTGCCGCACCACGCTGAGATCATGCGCGACGAACAGGTAGGTCAGTTTCAGGCGGTCCTGCAGATCGGCCAGCAGATTGACGATCTGCGCCTGCACCGACACGTCGAGCGCTGACACGGGTTCATCGAGGATCACCATCTTCGGTTCCAGCGCAATCGCGCGGGCGATCCCGATCCGCTGGCGCTGACCGCCGGAAAATTCGTGCGGATAGCGGGCCGCGTGATCGGGCAGCAGCCCGACCTGTTCCAGCAGATCCGCGACACGGGCCTTCACCGCAGCCTCGGGCAGGTTCAGGTGAATGCGCAGGGGTTCGGCGATCAGGTCCGCCACCCGGCGGCGCGGGTTGAGCGAGGCATAGGGGTCCTGGAACACCATCTGAATCTGTCGCCGGACGGGGCGCATCTGACGCGGGCCAAGGTGCGAGATGTCGGTGCCATCAAAGATCAGCTGGCCGTCACTGATGTCATACAACCGCGACAGGCAACGGGCGAGCGTGGACTTGCCACAGCCGGATTCGCCGACCAACCCCAGGGTTTCGCCGGGCATGATCGACAGGGACACGTCATCGACGGCCTGCAGCGTGCGGCCCCGCCGGGGCCAAAAGCGCGATCCAAGGCGAAACACCTTTGACACATTGGTGATCTGGTACAGTGGTTCCGTCATGATGCGGGGACCAGAAAGCAGGCAGTGGCATGGTCCTGGCCTGCCAAGGCGGGTTTGGCAGCACAAGCCGAAAAACGCTGCGGGCAACGCGGACCGAAAGAACAGCCCGCAGGCAGGTTCAAAAGCGATGGCGGCGCGCCTGAAATCGTGCGCAGGCGGTCTGGGCGAGGGCCGTCGAGGGGGGGGATCGAATCAAGCAGGGCGCGCGTGTAGGGGTGGCGCGGGTCGGCGAGCAGGCCCGCCTTCGTGCTGCGCTCCACGATGCGGCCTGCATACATCACCATGATCCGATCCGCCAATTCCGCCATGACCCCCAGATCATGCGTGATGAAGACAATGGCCGAGCCGTGGGTTTTCTGCAGCTTGCGCAACAGATCAAGGATCTGGGCCTGCACGGTTACATCCAGCGCCGTGGTCGGTTCATCCGCGACCAAAAGGGCCGGATTGCACGACAGCGCCATCGCGATCACCGCCCGCTGCCGCATGCCGCCCGACAGTTGATGGGGATAGCGGTGCACCGCTTCGTCGGGTTTGGGGATGTTCACCTCGGCCAGCAATTCGACGGCGCGGGCCCAGGCGGCCTTGCGGGTGATCTTCTGATGCGCGCGGATCTGTTCCACGATCTGCCAGCCGATGGTGTAGACGGGCGTCAGCGCCGTCATCGGATCCTGAAAGATCATCGCGATCTCGCGCCCGCGCAGATGGCGCATTTCACGCGGGGGCAGTCCGACCAATTCGCGGCCCCGGTACCGAATGGATCCCTCGATCACGGCGTTGGGGTCGGTGATCAGCCCCATCACGGCCAGCAGCGTAACCGTCTTGCCCGACCCGGATTCCCCGGCAATCCCCAACACCTCGCCCTCGCGCACATCGAAGGACACGCCGTCGATGGCCCGCACAAGGCCCTGTTCCGTGCGGAAGGATACTTTGAGATCGCGGACTTCAAGGATCAAGGCAGGCGGGATCATGCTTTGCGCACCCGGGGATCTAGAAGAATGTACACCACATCCACCACCGCATTGGCCAGCACCACAAAGAACGACGCATACAGCACCGTTGTCATGATCACCGGCAGATCAAGGTTCTGCAACGCATCGAAGGTCAGTTTGCCGACGCCCTGAAGGCCGAACACCACTTCGGTCAGCAGGGCCGATCCGCCGACCAGCGCCCCGAAATCCAACCCGAACAGCGTAACGAAACTGATCAGCGACGTGCGCAGGGCATGGCGTAGCAGGATGCGGGTTTCCGAGAGGCCCTTGGCTCGGGCGGTGCGGATGTAATCTTCCTGCAGCGCTTCGGTGATGCTGGCGCGCAGCACGCGGCCATAGAGCCCGATATACAGGATCGACAGGGTGAACCACGGGATGATCAGCGTCAGGAACCAGCCCTTGGGATCTTCCGAAAACGGCTTGTATCCCAGGGGCGGCACCCAGGAAAACAGCCATGTGTCGTGATAGCGGCTTTGCGTGATCAGGTTCATCACCTCGCCCAACCAGTAGACCGGCATGGAAATCCCGATCAGGCCCAGGATCATCAGAACTTTATCAACCCAGCTGTCGCGGTAAGCCGCCGCCACGACCCCGATCAGGATGCTGAACACCACCCACAGGATGGCCGCCCCCATCACGAGGGACAGCGTGACGGGGATCGTATCGAGCACTGCGGGGACGACCTTCCATCCCCGGTTGACGAAAGAGGTCAGGTCGCCGGTAATGAAGATCTTCTTCATCATGGTCAGATATTGCACATAAAACGGCTGATCGAAGCCAAAGCTGATCCGCACCGCCTCCAGCACCTCGGGCGATGCATTGCGCCCGGCGATGCGGGCTGCGGGGTCCACGCCCGGCGTGCCGAAAAAGATCGCAAAGACCAGCATGCTGATCCCGGCCATCACGAACACCATCTGCAACAGGCGCTGCGCCACGGCCGCAATCATGTGCTGCGTCCCAGCTTTATCTTCGACTTGGGGTCGAGCGCGTCGCGCAATCCGTCGCCGAACACGTTCAGGGACAGCACCGACGCCACGATCATCAGCCCCGGGGCGAGGGCGACCGCAGGCCGCGTGTAAAGCAGCGTCTGCCCATCCTGAATGATCGTCCCCCAGCTTGCATCCGGGGGTTGGACGCCGATGGACAGAAAGGACAGCGCGGATTCCGTCAGCATGTTCAGCGCCATCATGATGGGGACGAACACGATCAGCGTGGTCGCGATGTTGGGCAGGATGTCCTTGCGCAAGATGCGCAAGGGTGGGGCACCAAGACCAATCGAGGCCATCACGAAATCACTGTTGCGCAGGGCCATGACCTGCCCGCGGATGGGGCGGGCGACATAGGGAATGTAGATCAGCCCGATGATGAAGATGGGCAGGAAAATCGATCCGGAATCGATGACGACCGGCCCGATGGTGATGCCTTCGGTGATCAGCACGATGGAAAGCGAAATGGCCAGAAGATAGACGGGAAAGGCCCACATCACATCCAGAATACGTGACAGGATCATGTCGATCAGCCCGCCAAAGAACCCCGCGAGCAGGCCGAACATGGTGGCAAAGACCAGCGTGAACAACGTGGCCGCTCCGGCGATGGCAAAGGAATTCAGGCCACCATACAGCAGCCGCGCCATGACATCGCGGCCCTGATTGTCCGCCCCGAGAAAGTAGTTGCCCAAATCCCAGGTCGGCCCGATGGGCGTGTAGCCAAGGGCAAGGCCTTCGGTCGGCAGTTCCATGACCGGGCGGTCCTGACCGTCTATGGGGATGACTGCATTCAGTGTGGACTTGAAGGGCTGCACCCCGGCCCAGTCGGCGTAGACCGGGGCGAGAGCGCAGCAAAGCACGATCAGCAGAAAGACCGCCAAGGCGACCAGCGCCGACCGGTCGCGCATCAATCGGCGGAATGCCGTGGCCCATGGGCCACGGCTTGGCAGAACAGCCGGGGTTGCAATCGTCATTCGATTGGCCGGGTCACTGCACCCACGACTGCGATACCATCCAGTAGAACTGCGAGTTGAACTGGAAGTTGCCAACGCGTTTGGACACGAAATCAATCCGCTTGGGTGTGAACAGGGCCGCCATCGGCGCAAGGTCGGTCACGGCCCGGTCAATTTCCGTCCACATCGCATTGGCCGCCGCCGGGTCGGTCACGCCCAGCAACAGGGCCTCGTCCATCTTGGCCTGAATGTCCTTGTCGCAGAACCCTGCAATGTTGATCGAACTGTCCGACCCCGGCGTAAAGCTGGCACAACCGAACAGGATATTCAGGAAATCCGATGCGGCCGGGTAATCCTGATACCATTGAGTGATGGATATCTGGACGTTGTTGTTCGTGTTCTGGATGTAGGTAAACTGGATGTTGGGCGAGATGGGTTTTACCTCGGCGTCGTAGCCGATATCGGTCAGAACCGATTGCATGTAGGTGCCGATGGCTTTGGACACGGCGGTATCTTCGGCGATGATTGTGACCTTCTGCCCGGCAGTCCCGGATTCCTGCACCAGCGCCTTGGCCTTTTCCAGATCAGGGGCCGACCATGTCGTGCCGGGGTCCGCCGTGTAGGGGCAGTAAGGTTCATGGCCGGGAAAGCCGGGCGGCAGAACCTGACAGACGGGCGACGCCAGAACCGGGCCGCCGAACAGGTTGACCAGTGCATTGCGGTCGATCGCATAGTTGACCGCCTGTCGCGCCTTTACGTTGTCGAAGGGCGCGAGGTTGGTGTTCATCGGCGCATACCACCAGGCCGTCAGCGGCGTGATATAGACCTGATCCTTGTAGGTCGTGCCGATTTCGCCCAAGCGGTCGGTTGGCGGCTGGTCGAACATCCAGTCGGCCTCGCCGTTCTGCACTGCGGTCACTTCGGCCTCATCTGTCAGGCCAAAGTCGTACTGGATCACATCCGGATAGCCATCGGGCTGGGCCTCTTCGCTCCACACCTTGAAATGCGGGTTGCGGCTCATCGTCATGCCGGTGTTCGGATCATAGGCCGAAATGTAATAGGGG
>JANMDH010000409.1:0-4293 GCA_031376195.1 Gemmobacter sp.
GTCGGAAGCCGCCCGCAACGGCGACTATGCGCTGCCCACGGTGTTCCTGTCGGTGCAATCCGATGAATCGCGCCACATCGGCAACGGCCACTCGCTGATGATGGCCGCGCTGAAGGAACCGGAAAACCACCAGCTGATCGAACGGGACATGAAATATGCCTTCTGGCAGAACCATGCCATCGTCGATGCGGCGATCGGGACGTTTATCGAATACGGCACAACCGACCGCGACAAGAACAAGGAAAGCTATGCCGAGATGTGGCATCGCTGGGTCTATGAAGACTACTACCGCACCTACATGCTGCCGATGGAAAAATACGGCATCAAGATCCACCATGACGACGTGACAGCAGCGTGGGAGCGGATCACCAAGAAGAACTATGTCCACAAGGTCGGGCAGTTCTTTGCGGTGGGTTGGCCGGTGAACTTCTGGCGGATCGAGGCGCAGACCGAGAAAGACTTTGAATGGTTTGAGCACAAGTATCCGGGTTGGTATGCCGAGTTCGGCGAATTCTGGAAATGGTATGCGAAACTGTCGAAGCCAGGCCAGAAGGTCATCACCTTCAACGAAGAAGTCGGCTACGTCTATCCGCATCGTTGCTGGTCCTGCCTCGTGCCCTGCCTGATCCGTGAGGATATGGTGGTGGACGAAATCGATGGTCAGTTGCACACGTTTGCGCATGAAATCGACCGCTGGACAGCCGTGGAGGCCTTCGCCGACGAATATCAAGGGCGCCCCACCCCTGCGATGGGCCGCTTCTCGGGCAAGCGCGAATGGGAAACGCTGTATCATGGCGTTGATCTGGCCGATGCGATTGTGGATCTGAATTTTGTCCGTTCCGACGGCAAGACCCTGATCCCGCAGCCGCACCTGCGCTTTGACGACAAGGACATGTGGACGCTTGACCACGTGCGCGGCCATACGCTCGGCTCGCCACTGATCACGCTGCGCGGGATGGATGACGCGACCCGCACGGCCCATCTGGCCGACTATGCCAAGGGTTTCACGATCAACACCTGCAACTAAACCCCTGACCCATGGGCCGGATCACCCGGCCCATGGACCCCCGGAACCGTTGTCCCCTTGGGCACCGGGTGCAGAATTATACCCTGAAAAGGCCCAATGCTGATGTCCGATACCTACACAGTCCGTCTGGAACCCATCGGGGTAGAATTCGAGGTCGAGGATGGCGAAACCGTTCTGGACGCCGCATTCCGCCAAGGCATCTCGCTGCCGCATGGCTGCAAGGAAGGCCAGTGTTCGGCCTGCAAATGCAACCTCGTTGAGGGCGATGTGGAATTGCTCAAATACTCTACTTTCGCGCTGTCTGACGGTGAACGCGAACAGGGTGGCATTCTTTTGTGCCGATCCCTTGCGCAAGAAGATCTGGTCATCGAGCTGCTGAATTTTGACGAGGAACTGCTGTCGAAGTCCATCGCCGTCAAGAACTTCAAAGGCCGTATCACCGCCAAATCCAACCTGACGCATGACATCCGGGCCATCGAGATCAACATCGAAGCCCCCATCAAATTCTGGGCCGGGCAATATGTCGACATCACCGTCAGGACCAAAAATGGGGAGGAGATTACGCGCTCGTTCTCCATGGCAAATACGCCGGACCAAACCCATAAGCTCCGCTTCATCATCTAGAAATACCCTGACGGAAAGTTCAGCTACGAACTTGTCGCTGGCGGCATCGAAGTTGGTGCCCCCGTCACCGTGCGCGGGCCCTTTGGGTCCTGGTTCCGCCGTGAAGGACGAACCGGACCCATAGTGCTGGTGGCTGCGGGGTCTGGCATGTCGCCGATCTGGTCCATCCTGCACGATCACATCGCCAGCGGTGAAGATCGCAGGGTCTATTTCTTTTACGGCGCGCGCACCCGGGCTGATCTGTTCTATCTGCCCGAACTTGCGGCCATCACCGCCGCACACCCCGAGGTGACCTTCATTCCCGTGTTGTCCCATGCTGACACCGACCCGGATTGGCAGGGTGCCACCGGCTTTGTGCACCAGGTGGTTGGGACGGAATTGAAACGCCTGGGGATCGAAGGGGATGGCGATGCCTATGCCTGCGGTCCGCCGCCGATGATCGACGCGCTGCAACCTGTTCTGTTCATGCAGGATTTCGATACGGAACGCACCTTCTTTGACAAGTTCACGCCGTCCACCGCACCCGCGCCTGTGAAAGCGCACTGATACCAAGGGGTTGAACCCCGAACCAAATGGGAGAGAAACATGGTTGCCACATCCAGTTCAGTCGGCTCAGGTGCCGCAGGGGCCGCGATTTTCGCTGACAGCGAAAGCCGGAAATACCGCTATTTCGAACCCCGCGCGAAACGCGCGACACATTACGAGGATGTCACGGTTGACGTGCAACCGGACCCCGAACGCTATCTGATCCAGAACTGGATCATCGCGTTTCCAAACGGCAAGGGTGCCTACGAAAAAGACAGCACCAAGGCGCAAAGTTCCAACTGGCATGCCTTTCGTGCGCCCGATCAGGAATGGGAACGCACCCATTATCAGCGCCAGTCCCGGATCGAGGTGATGGTGCAGTCGGTCATCAACAATGGCCGCAAATCCGGTGCGACGCAGGCCTTTGACGCCGCTTGGGGCAAGGTTCTTCAGAAACATCTGGGCGCGTGGAAACACGCTGAATTCGGCCTTGGCACCAGCCTGATGCAGGCGCAGCGCTATGGCTACACCCAGATGATCAACAACGCCACGCTGACCAATTCATCCTACAAACTTCGGCTTGCACAGGACATTACGCTGTATCTGGCCGAAATCGGGATGGACATCAAAGGCTGGGATGACGAAGCGGGCAAGGTTGCCTGGATGGAAGATCCGATCTGGCAAGGCACCCGCGAATGCATCGAGACGATCATGGGGGCGACCGACTATCTGGAGCAGTATTTCGCCACCAATCTGGTGTTCGAGCCCCTGGTCGGCGAATTGTTCCGGTCCGGCTTTCTGATGCAGGTCGCAGCGCCGAACAACGACTTCATGACGCCCTCGGTGATTGCGGCGGCGGAAGGAGACTATGAACGCAATCTGGCCAACACGATCGACCTGATCTACCTGCTTGCCAATGACGAAACCCACGGCGCTGCAAACCGTACCCTGTTCCAGTCCTGGGTGATGAAGCACGCAAAGCTGGCCGACAAGGCCGCCAAGCAGTTGCAGCCGATCTGGTCGCAGGCCCATTCCAAACCGGTCAGTTTCGAGGAGGCGCGGGCGGTGTCCGAAGAACGCTTTGCCAAGATTCTTGGCGAACTCAACCTGTCCCGCTGAAAGGAGACCACCCATGTCAAACGTTGCACGCGACAATTCCCACGACAACATCTTCAAGGCGATGAAGGACATCACCTTTGAGAAAACCGTATCGCACCAGTGCGGTGTCACGATGAGTGATAGTGTCGAGGCCCGCGCCATCGCCGAATTCATGGATCAGAAGCCGGGGGTCACGGTGACCTACAACCCCGCGCTGATCCGCATCGACGGCAATGGCAAGCTGATCTTCAAGATGGACGAGATCAGCGAATATCTGGGCCGCGAAATGACGGCAGAACTGTTCGAGGTGAACTCCTCCACCCACTACGGGCGGATGGTGCGCACGGATGACAACACCGTCGTCCTGTTCGGCGACATGAACGAGATGCTTGAATTCATCTGACAACCCGGCGCGGGGGCAACCCCGCGTCCCCCCATCCACGCTTCCCGAAAGGCATCCCAGATGTTTGTAACCCCCGAAGGCAAAGAGGTTTTTGTGGTCGACGGCCACACCCATTTCTGGGACGGCAGCCCGGAAAATCAGAAGAACATTCACGGCAAGCAGTTCATCGACTGTTTTTACGCCTATCACACCGGGCTTTCCCCGAAGGAAGAGCTGTGGGAGAAATCGAAGTTCGAGAAATACTCGGCGGATGATCTGTATAACGATCTGTTCATCGACGGGCCCGACGACATCGCGATCCTGAATTCGACCTATCTGTCGGATTTCTACAAGAACGGTTTCAATAGCATCGAACGCAATCATCTGGTTGCCAAGAAATATCCCAATCGTTTCATCGTGAACGGGGCCTTTGATCCGCGTGATGGGCAAAAGGCCTTGGAATACATTCATTTCATGAAGGAAACCTACGACATCACGGGGGTGAAAATGTACACCGCCGAATGGAATGGGGAGTCGAAAGGTTGGCGGCTGAACGATCCTGCGGCCTACAAATGCTTTGAGTTGTGCGAGAAACTGGGCATCAAGAACATCCACGTTCACAAAGGCCCGACGATCA
>JANMDH010000476.1:0-4624 GCA_031376195.1 Gemmobacter sp.
GTCTTCAAATCGGTGTTCCCGATCAAGGATTTCAACGAAACGTCGGTGCTGGAGTTCGTGAAATACGAACTGGAAAAACCGAAGTACGACGTGGACGAATGCCAAAGCCGTGACATGACCTATGCAGCACCGCTGAAGGTGACGCTGCGCCTGATCGTGTTCGACGTGGACGAGACGACCGGGGCACGGTCGGTCAAGGACATCAAGGAACAAGACGTCTATATGGGCGATATGCCCCTGATGACGCATAACGGAACGTTCGTGGTGAACGGCACGGAACGCGTGATCGTCAGCCAGATGCACCGGTCGCCGGGCGTCTTTTTCGACCATGACAAAGGCAAAACGCACAGCTCGGGCAAATTGCTGTTCGCTTGCCGGATCATTCCCTATCGCGGGTCTTGGCTGGATTTCGAATTCGACGCGAAAGACAATGTGTTCGCGCGGATCGACCGCCGCCGGAAACTGCCGGTGACGACATTGCTGTATGCGCTGGGGATGGATCAGGAAGGTATCATGGATGCCTATTATGATACGCTCAGCTTCAAGCACGTAAAGAACGCCGGTTGGATCACGAAATTCTTCCCGGAACGGGTTCGCGGCACACGGCCAACCTATGACATCGTGGATGCGGCGACGGGCGAAGTGATTTGCAAAGCCGGCGACAAGATGACGCCGCGGATGGCCAATGACCTGATCAAAACTGGTAAGGTCACCGAATTGCTGGTGCCATTCGATCACATCCTTGGCCGCTATGTGGCAAAAGACATCATCAATGAATCCACGGGCGAGATTTACGTCGAAGCCGGGGATGAGCTGACGATGGAATATGATCGCGACGGCGCGGTCAAAGGCGGCAGCCTGAAAGTGCTGTTGGATCAGGGAATTACGGACATTCCGGTGCTGGACATCGACAATGTGAACGTTGGTCCCTACCTGCGCAACACGATGGCGATGGACAAGAACATGGGCCGCGATACGGCCCTGATGGACATCTACCGCGTGATGCGCCCGGGCGAGCCGCCGACCGTTGAGGCGGCGAGCAACCTGTTCGACACGCTGTTCTTCGACAGCGAACGTTATGACCTGTCGGCGGTGGGCCGGGTCAAGATGAACATGCGTCTGGACCTGAAGGCGCTGGATACGCAGCGGACCCTTTCGCGCGAAGACATCACCGCCTGCATCAAGGCGCTGACCGAACTGCGCGACGGCAAGGGCGAAATTGACGATATCGACCACCTTGGAAACCGCCGGGTGCGCTCGGTGGGCGAATTGATGGAAAACCAGTATCGTGTGGGCTTGCTCCGCATGGAACGGGCAATCAAGGAACGCATGTCGTCGGTGGAAATCGACACGATCATGCCGCAAGACCTGATCAACGCGAAACCGGCGGCGGCGGCGGTGCGGGAATTCTTCGGCTCGTCGCAGCTGTCGCAATTCATGGACCAGACGAACCCGTTGTCGGAAGTGACGCACAAGCGCCGCTTGTCGGCCTTGGGGCCGGGCGGTCTGACGCGCGAACGTGCGGGTTTTGAAGTGCGCGACGTGCACATCACGCATTATGGCCGGATGTGCCCGATTGAAACACCCGAAGGCCAGAACATCGGCCTTATCAACAGCTTGGCTACGTTCGCACGCGTGAACAAGTACGGCTTCATCGAAACACCCTATCGCAAGGTGATCGACGGCAAGGTGACCGATGATGTGGTCTACATGTCGGCGACCGAGGAAATGCGCCACACGGTGGCGCAGGCCAACGCAGCACAGGATGCCGAAGGCCGTTTCACGGATGACCTGATTTCCTCGCGTCGTGCGGGCGAATTCATGCTGAACCCGTCGGATGCGATTGACCTGATCGACGTGTCGCCAAAGCAGCTTGTTTCGGTGGCGGCGTCGCTGATCCCGTTCTTGGAAAACGACGACGCCAACCGTGCGTTGATGGGGTCGAACATGCAGCGGCAGGCGGTGCCTTTGCTGCAATCGGACGCGCCGTTCGTCGGCACGGGGATCGAGGCTGTGGTGGCCCGCGATTCCGGGGCGGCCATCATGGCACGGCGGGCGGGCATCATCGACCAGGTCGATGCCACCCGTATCGTGGTGCGCGCAACCGAAATGCTGGACCCGTCCGAGCCGGGCGTGGACATTTACCGTCTGCGCAAATTCAAACGCTCCAACCAGTCGTCCTGCATCAACCAGCGTCCATTGGTAAAGGTGGGCGACAAGGTGGTGCGCGGCGAAGTGGTGGCCGATGGCCCGTGTACAGACCTTGGTGAACTGGCGCTTGGCCGGAACATCGTCGTCGCGTTCATGCCGTGGAATGGCTACAACTATGAAGACTCCATCCTGATTTCCGAACGCATCCTGCGCGATGACGTGTTCACCTCGATCCATATCGAGGAATACGAAGTGGCGGCCCGCGATACGAAACTGGGGCCCGAGGAAATCACCCGCGACATCCCGAACGTGGGCGAAGAAGCCCTGCGCAATCTGGACGAAGCAGGCATCGTCTATATCGGTGCCGAAGTGCAGCCGGGCGATATTCTGGTGGGCAAGATCACGCCAAAGGGTGAAAGCCCGATGACACCGGAAGAAAAGCTGCTGCGTGCGATCTTTGGCGAAAAGGCATCGGACGTGCGGGATACCTCGCTACGCCTGCCGCCCGGGGCGTTCGGGACGATTGTCGAAGTGCGGGTATTCAACCGGCACGGCGTCGATAAAGACGAACGCGCACTGCAGATAGAGCGTGAAGAGGTCGAGCGGCTGGCGCGTGACCGTGACGACGAATTGGCCATTCTGGAGCGGAACATCTATTCCCGCCTGAAAACGCTGCTGTCGGGCAAGGTTGCCGTGCGCGGCCCGAAAGGCGTGCGTTCGGGGGCCACGATTGACGACGAATTGCTGGGCACGCTGTCGCGCGGTCAGTGGTGGCAGCTGGCCGTGGCCGAGGAAGACCTGGCCAAGGAACTGGAAAGCCTGCACGACCAGTTCGAGGCGCAGAAACGCGCGCTCGACAACCGGTTCGACGACAAGGTGGAAAAAGTGCGCCGTGGCGACGATCTTCCCCCCGGCGTGATGAAGATGGTCAAAGTGTTCGTGGCGGTAAAGCGCAAGCTGCAACCGGGCGACAAGATGGCCGGTCGGCATGGCAACAAGGGCGTGATTTCCAAAGTTGTGCCGATCGAAGACATGCCTTTCTTGGCAGACGGCACCGCAGTCGACATGGTTCTGAACCCGCTGGGCGTACCGTCGCGCATGAACGTCGGCCAGATTCTGGAAACGCACATGGGCTGGGCCTCGCGCGGTCTGGGCATCCAGATTGACGAGGCGCTGAAAGGCTATCGTCGGTCAGGCGATCTGACCCCGGTGCGGGAAGCAATGCGCTTTGCTTATGGGGACGAAACCTATGACGAAGTGCTGGCCGAACGGAACGATGCCGAAATGCTGGAACTGGCAGGCAATGTGACCGGCGGTGTGCCGATTGCAACGCCGGTCTTTGATGGCGCAAAGGAATCGGACGTGAATGATGCCCTGCGGCGTGCAGGCTTTGATCAGTCTGGCCAGTCGGTGGTATTCGACGGGCGTTCAGGCGAACAATTCGCGCGTAAGGTGACCGTCGGCGTGAAATACATGCTGAAACTCCACCACCTTGTGGACGACAAGCTGCACGCACGTTCTACCGGACCTTACAGCCTTGTCACGCAGCAGCCGCTGGGTGGTAAAGCGCAGTTCGGTGGTCAGCGTCTTGGCGAAATGGAGGTCTGGGCGCTGGAAGCCTACGGGGCCGCCTATACCTTGCAGGAAATGCTGACTGTAAAATCGGATGATGTGGCAGGCCGCACGAAAGTGTACGAAAGCATCGTCAAGGGCGAAGACAATTTCGAGGCAGGTGTCCCGGAATCGTTCAACGTTCTGGTGAAAGAAGTGCGCGGCCTCGGCCTCAATATGGAACTCCTGGATGCGGAGGACGAATAGGTAAGTTGGCCCGAATTTTCTGCGAAAATTCTGATTTTTCGCAGAAAAATCGGCCTGTTGCCGCTGTCCCCCGCCGCCCCCTTTCAAGGATGTGAAAATGAACCAGGAACTCTCGACCAACCCGTTCAACCCGGTTGCGCCCGTAAAGACCTTTGACGAAATCAAGATCAGCCTGGCCTCGCCAGAGCGGATCCTGTCGTGGTCCTATGGCGAGATCAAAAAGCCGGAAACCATCAACTACCGCACCTTCAAACCCGAACGTGACGGCCTGTTCTGCGCACGTATCTTTGGCCCGAACAAGGATTACGAATGCCTGAGCGGCAAATACAAACGCATGAAATATCGCGGTGTCGTCTGCGAAAAATGCGGCGTGGAAGTCACCCTGCAAAAGGTGCGCCGCGAACGGATGGGTCATATCGAATTGGCCGCCCCCGTCGCGCACATCTGGTTCCTGAAATCGCTGCCCAGCCGCATCGGCCTGATGCTGGACATGACGCTGCGCGATCTGGAACGCATCCTGTATTTCGAGAACTATGTGGTGATCGAGCCGGGTCTGACCGACCTGACCTATTGCCAGATGATGACCGAGGAAGAATTCCTCGACGCGCAGGACCAGTACGGCGCAGATGCCTTCACCGCCAACATCGGGGCCGAG
>JANMDH010000512.1:0-2012 GCA_031376195.1 Gemmobacter sp.
TCGGACTTGCCCCCGTCGCCGTCGCCTTGCTGATGGAATTCGGGCGCGGGATGGACACAGTGGCCGCCATCAAATCCCTGCCCGTGCCCCTGACCGGACCCCGCCCCATGGACGAGGCGATTTCCGTCGCAGGCGGCATCATCCGGGGCGGCCTGACCGAAGGGCTGGAACTGCGCGCTTGCCCGGGCGTCTTCGCCTGCGGTGAAATGCTCGATTGGGAAGCCCCGACCGGCGGCTATCTGCTGACCGGCTGCTGGGCCACCGGGCGCTGGGCGGGCTTGCATGCCGCGCTTCGGTTGGGCAGCCGGTAAATCCCCCTCCCCGGCGGCCAGTCTTTACCTTGGGTCATCCCAATAAAATAAGCGAGTTCCGCACTGCTATCCCATATCATCCCCGCGATTTTGCTTAGCGGCGGCGGCGTGGCCATGTTGGGTCCAGACGAAACATTCATCCCGAAAGGATCCATGACATGCTGCCCACTGTCATCAAGACCACGACTGCCGCTGTCACTGCCCTCAGCCTTGCTTTCGCCTCGGCTGCCCCCGCCCATGCCGGCAAGAACGAAGACAACTTTCTGAAAGGCGTCGCTGCCACCCTGCTGATCGGCGCGCTGATCAAGGATGCGCAGCGTGCGCGTCAGCCTGCCCCCCAGCCCGTCTATCCCCGCCCCGGCTATCAACAGCCTGTCCACAACGGCGGATATGCGGTGCCCCTGTATCAGACGCCTGCCGCCCTGGCCTTCAACAGCTATTCTTCCAGCGAACGCCGGGTGATCCAGCAACGCCTGTCCGCCCAAGGCTATTACCGCAGCGGCATCGACGCCACCTTCGGACCCGGCACCTATAATGCCGTCGTCGCCTATGCCCGCGACACCGGAAATTCCGGCCAGTTGTCCAGCCGCGCCGGTGCCTTCGGCGTCTACGACAGCCTGATTTACTAAGTTGCCTTCGCCGAAGGTCAACGAAGGGCGGGGGTAACCCCGCCCTTTCGCCGCCCATACGGTGCCGATCCCTGCAAAACGCTGAAGTGTCCGGAACCAAACGGTCCCGACCGGCGTTCCCTAGCCGCAATTATCAAATTCGCCAGGGAGAATGAAAATGGGAATTATCTGGACAATCATCATCGGCTTCGTCGCGGGCCTTATTGCCAAACTTGTCACCCCCGGTGACAACGAACCTTCCGGGTTCATCCTGACCACCATCCTTGGCGTTATCGGTGCCTTTGTCGCCACGTTTCTGGGGCAGGCATTGGGCTGGTACACGCAATACGAAGGTGCGGGCCTGATCGGTGCCGCTGTTGGCGCGATCATCGTGCTGGTGGTCTGGGGCTATGCGCGCAAGCGCGTCTGACCCGCGCCCCATTCGGACCCGCGACCATCACCCCCTCAAATCAATCCCATTCAAGGAACGATGACATGTCAAAAGCAACCCCCTCGCTGGTCGCCCTGCTGGGCCTTGCCGCCGTCGCAGGCTATCAAAATCGTGACAAGCTGTCGGCAATGCTGTCGGACGCGCAAAGCCGCAGCACGGAAAGGATGCCGGGCGCAGACAGGTTGCCCGGCATGTCCGATGCACCATCGGGCGGTATCATGTCCGAAATCGGGAAAATCTTTTCCGGCGGCGGCAGCGGCGGCGCACTCGCGGGCGGCCTGTCCGAACTTGTCGAACGCTTCAAATCCGCAGGCAAGGCCACCGCCGCGCAATCCTGGGTTTCCACCGGCCCGAATGAACCCGTCGCCCCCAATGAACTGGAAAGCGTGATCGGGTCGGATGTTGTCGACGAACTCGCCACCAAAAGCGGCCTGTCCCGGTTCGAGGTTCTGCACAGGCTCAGCACCTCGCTGCCCGAAATGGTGAACCGCTTCACCCCCGAAGGCCGTGTCCCCTCACAGGCCGAGGCGGACAGCATGGTGTGACGCGGGCTTCAGGCCCAGGTCGATCCCGGAAATGAACGGGGTGCGTGAGGGTCACGCACCCCGTTTCAATTCGCGTCAGCCGCAGGCGCGAAAACAG
>JANMDH010000560.1:0-6613 GCA_031376195.1 Gemmobacter sp.
AGGGGCGGCGGGATTGAGGTTCGACTGCGCATCACGACCGGCAGGCAGCGCGGCCCCCTCCCCCCCTGTGGGGGAGGGTTGGGGGGGGGGGGCGCATGCGCCGGGCACGGAACCAGAAAGGCGGCGGGCAAGATCATTGCAAGGGTCCGCATGATAGCCGTGGCTGTGCAGATGGCGCAGCATTCCTTCCGACGAGGCAATCGCATCCAGCCCGACCGCATGGGCCAGATTGTGCGCGCGGCCCGGATAGGTGGACAGGATCAGCGCCAGTTTGCGGTTGGCGCGGGGGGTGGTGGCAAGGCGGTGCCAGCCGGTGACACGGTCCACAACGGCGGCGATCCGGGCGGCATCCGCGCGATGGCGGAACTGGGAAAACTGGGTGTCGGGGTCGCGCTTGCCGGGGGATTTGAAACTGGCGACGCCTGCGAAAATGCGGCCGTCCACTTCGGGCAGGGCGACGTGCATGGCGAGGTCGGCAGGGGACAGGCCGCGTTCTGATCCGGCCCAGTCGCGTTTGCGGGCGGTGGAAAGGGCGATCTGAAAAACGGGGCAGCCGGGGGTGTCGAGGGGGGACGCGCCGCTGTCGCCACGCCCGGAAAAGGCGGTGGCGTTGATGATGGCGGCGGGGGTTATTTTGGTGAAGGCGTCTTGCAGGAACCTATCCGCGCCGGGGGCCTTGAGCGAGGGGACGAACAGGCCATAGGCATGGAACCCGGCGCTGCGCAGGGCGCGGATCAGGGCGTCGATGGGATCGAGGTCCGCAGAGGTCACGTAGGAGCGGTAGAGGGTGACGGCGACGGCGGGGGGCGCGGATGTGCCCATGTCCCCCCACCCCATCCCTCCCCACAAGGGGGAGGGGGGCGCGTCCGCGCGGGAATCGCGCGATTGGATTGGGGTCCCACCCGCGCTGACCCCGTGGTCCGGATCGTACCAGCCGCAATCGGGCACCTCTTTCGTGCCGATCACGGGCCCCGCATACAGCCCCGCCGCCAGCGCAAGCTGGGCAAGTGCTGCCTGGGCGGCGACGGCACCGCCTGCGTCACACAGGGCGGACAGACGGCGCAGGGTGCTGACGGGCAGGGTGGACAGATCGTCGAGTGCTGGATCGGGCCGCCCGTCGGCGGGCAGCACGGCAAGGGCGATGCCCTTGCGGCGGCACAGGTCCTGCACCGAGGCGAGGCCGTAGGCCCAGTATCCCGCCCCGCCAATCACGCGGATCAGGATGCCGCGTGCGCCGGACAGGGTGTTTTCGACATAGGTATCGATGGATAAAGGATGCCGCAGGGCGATCAGGTTGGCGAGGCGCAGGCTGGGCAACCCGCCCGCTGCATCCCCCTTCCCGTTTGCCCGCCGGTAGCCTGCCGCGAACGCCCCAAGGTCGCTGTCGGAAAACGACAGCACGACCAGATCGGCCGGGGTTTGCCCCAGGTCGAACGGTGTGTCCGTTTCCTCCAGCCCGTGGCTTTCGCGAAAGACGACGTGCATCAGCCCTCCAACACGGCCCGGATCGCCGCCTCGTCAATGTGGTGATGTTCGCCGATCACCACCAGTTGCGTGCGGCGCGGGGTATCGCCCCAAGGCCGGTCGTACTGCGCCCGCACCCGCGCGCCCACGGCCTGCACCAGCATCCGCATCGGTTTGCCCGCCACCGCGACATAGCCTTTGACCCGCAAGACATGCTGTTCGCGGGCCAGCCGGATGATTGCCGCCGTCAGCGCATCAGGATCGGCCACTTCGGCCAGATCAATCACCACCGTGTCGAAATCGTCATGTTCGTGGTCGTCTTCCCCATCGTGATGGCTGGGGCGGGATGCGATGTCATCTTCGGCCGCCGCGTTCAGGCCAAGGATCAGGCGGGGATCTATGATCCCGTCCGTCATCGCGATGATCGGCAGTCGGCGCGGCGTTTCGGCGTCGATGACCAGACGGGCCGCGGCCAGCCCCGCCTCACCCGCGAGGTCGGCCTTGGACAGAAGGACGATATCGGCGCAGGCCAGTTGATCCTCGAACACCTCGGACAGGGGCGTTTCATGGTCAATTGACGGGTCTGCGGCGCGCTGGGCATCCACTGCCGCGACATCGGGGGCGAAACGACCTGCGGCCACCGCTTCAGCATCCGCCAGCGTCACCACACCATCCACAGTGATTTTTGAGCGGATCGCGGGCCAGTCGAACGCCTTCAGCAGGGGTTTCGGCAGGGCGAGGCCGCTGGTTTCGATCAGGATGTGGTCGGGGCGCACGGGCAGGGCCATCAGCGCCTCGATCGTCGGAATAAAGTCATCGGCGACGGTGCAGCAGATGCAGCCGTTCGCCAGTTCCACGATGTTTTCCACCGGGCAGTTCGCGTCGGCGCAGGATTTCAGAATCTCGCCGTCCACCCCGAGTGATCCGAATTCGTTGACAAGGATTGCCAGCCGTTTGCCCTGCGGATTGGCCATCAGATGCCGGATCAGGGTCGTCTTGCCGGACCCCAGGAAGCCGGTGATCACGGTAACTGGGATTTTCGACAGATCAGACATCAGGAGCCTCCGAGGGCAGGGTGAGGGGCGGAATACGGGCGATGGATTGTTTGCGGAACACTTCGGGTCGGTCGCGCCAGGGCACGATGCCATCCGCGCTTGTCGCATAAAGGGCGGCCCCGGTCAGGATCGCCTCGGCATGGATGGCGGGGTCGAGCCGACCGTAGACATAAGTCCATTTGCCGGGGGCGGAGAGCGCGACCGAACAGCCGGTATTGCAGGCCGACAGGCATTCGACGCCTTTGATGGTGACGCCCGCAGGGGCAGTGCCCGCTGCCAGAGCGGCGAGCAGCAGGGTGCCGGGACGCGGAGCCTCGGGGTCGAATTCCCCGACGCCCTTGCAGGTGGTGCAGACATACAGCGTGGCGGCGGCAGCCATGTTCATCATCCCAAAGGGGCAAGACGGGGCAGCAGCCGAAGGGGGGCATGACCCCCTGCCGGTCGCGAAACACCCCGTCCGCCCGTAACGTCACAACGCTGGCAGGTCTCCCGGCTTGCGGAGCGGGTTTCCCCCCGGTTCCCGCCTTCCCGGTTTTCACCAGTGGCATGGAACCTCTCCGGTCACGGTCGCGGGGGCGGCTGCGCTTGGGCGTTTGCGACAGGATGTGTCGCGGGGCCTGTCGCATTCCCTCTTCGCCTGTCATAGATCAGGCACCAGTGCATGCGCCCAAAGGCCCATGATCCCCCCGGATTGTCAAGGTGAAGGACCGGCAGATGACAGACGCCAGCGACACGCCCCCCCCCGACGAGGCGCGCCACGCGATGAAGATGGCAAAGAAGAAAGCCGCGCGTGACAGGATCATGGCGACGAAGGAGGGGGAACGCGGTCTGGTGATCGTGCATACGGGGGCAGGTAAGGGGAAATCGTCGAGCGGTTTCGGAATGATCCTGCGCTGCATTGCGCACGGGATGCCCTGCGGCGTGGTGCAGTTCATCAAGGGGGCCTGGGATACGGGCGAGCGGCGGATGATCGAGGCGCATTTCAGCGATCTGTGTCAGTTTCACGCGATGGGCGAGGGATTTACCTGGGAAACGCAAGATCGGGCGCGGGACGTGGCGATGGCGGCAAAGGGCTGGGAAAAGGCAAAGGAGTTGATCCGTGACCCGCAGGTGCAGTTCGTGTTGCTGGACGAGATCAACATAGCACTTCGTTACGATTATCTGGACGTGGCAGAGGTGGTGGCGTTTCTTCGGGACGAAAAACCTGCGCTGACGCATGTGTGTCTGACGGGGCGGAATGCGAAGGAAGAACTGATTGAACTGGCCGATCTGGTGACGGAAATGACGCTGATCAAGCATCCGTTCCGTTCGGGGGTGAAGGCGCAGAAGGGGGTGGAGTTTTGAGGACTTGCGCAAAAATCCTTTTGAAGGATTTTGGCAAGAGTTTTTTGAAAACTCTTGGCGTTTGCACGTTGTCGGGCGGTGCCTGGGGTGAGGGCGGAGCCTCCGGCGGGGATATTTTTGCCAATGAGAATGGGCTTTCATGCGCGCCTTGATGATTCAGGGGGCGGGGTCCAATGTGGGCAAGTCGCTGCTGGTTGCGGGGTTGTGCCGGGCGGCCAAGGCGCGGGGGCTTTCGGTGGCGCCGTTCAAGCCGCAGAACATGTCGAACAATGCGGCGGTGACGGTGGACGGGGGCGAGATCGGGCGGGCGCAGGCGTTGCAGGCGCTTGCCTGCGGGTTGGAGGCGCATACGGACATGAATCCGGTGCTGCTGAAGCCGGAATCGGAAACGGGTTCGCAGGTGGTGGTGCAGGGGCGGCGGGTGGCCACGGTAAAGGCGCGGGACTATGCGGCGCTGAAACCATCGCTGATGGGGCCGGTGCTGGAGAGTTTCGGGCGGCTGCGGGATGCCTATGATCTGGTGATCGTGGAAGGGGCGGGAAGCCCTGCCGAAGTGAACCTGCGGGCGGGGGATATTGCGAACATGGGGTTCGCGCGGGCGGGGCAGGTGCCGGTGGTTCTGGTGGGCGACATCGACCGGGGCGGGGTGATTGCGCAGATTGTGGGGACGCAGGCGGTGCTGGACCCGGCAGACAGTGCGATGATCCGGGGCTTTGTCATCAACAAGTTCCGGGGCGATGCGCGGCTGTTCGACGACGGCTATGCCCTGATCGGGGCGCGGACGGGGTGGCCGGGGTTCGGGGTGGTGCCGTTCTTTGAAGGGGCGCACCGCCTGCCGGCGGAGGATGGCCTGGATTTGGGGGGAGTGCGGGGGACGGGAGGGTTGAAGGTGGTCTGCCTTGGCCTGAGCCGAATCGCGAATTTCGATGACCTTGACCCTTTGGCGCAGGAGCCGGGGGTGACGGTGCAAATGCTGCGGGCGGGGCAGGCGGTGCCGGGGGATGCGGACCTGGTGATCATTCCGGGGTCGAAATCGACGCGGGGCGATCTGGCGTTTTTGCGCGCGCAGGGCTGGGACGGGGATATCGCCGCCCATGTGCGGCGGGGCGGGCATGTGCTGGGGATATGCGGGGGGTATCAGATGCTGGGCCATGTGGTGCGGGATCCGGAGGGGATCGAGGGGGCGGCGGGGGAAATGCCGGGTCTGGGGCTGCTGGACGTGGAAACGGTGATGACGGGGGACAAGCGGCTGGTGCGGACACAAGGCGTGCATGTGGGCACGGGGGCGTTGATGCAGGGCTACGAGATTCATATCGGGCGGACGGCAGGGGCGGATTGCGGGCGGCCTTTTGCGACGGTGGCAGGGGCGGCGGAGGGGGCGGTGTCGCGCGACGGGCGGGTGATGGGCAGCTATCTGCACGGGATGTTCGCAGGGGATGCGTTTCGGGGGGCGTTTCTGGCGGGTCTGGGGGCGGCACCTTCGGGGCTGAATTACGGGGCGGAAGTGGAGGCGACCCTGGACGCGCTGGCGGCCCATCTGGAGGCGCATCTGGATGTGCCGGGCTTGCTGGCGCTGGCGGGGGTGTGATGCGGATTCCGGTGACGATTCTGACGGGTTTTCTGGGGGCGGGCAAGACGACCCTGCTGAACCGGCTGATGGCGGAGCCGGGGTTCGGAGACACCGCAGTGATGGTGAACGAACTGGGGGCGGTGGATATTGACGGCGGGCTGGTGCAGCAGGCGGACGGGGCGGCGTTTGCCACATCGACCGGGTGTTTGTGCTGCACGACGTCGGGCGATATCCGGCTGACCTTGCTGAAACTGCTCGACGATGCGGCGCAGGGGCGGGGACCGGCCTTTGGGCGGGTGGTGGTGGAGACGACGGGATTGGCGGACCCGGGGCCGGTGATGCAGACGTTCATGACGAATGACATCATGCTGGGGGCGTTCAGCCTGAACGCGGTGGTGACGGTGGTGGATGGCGTGCACGGCGGGGAGACGCTGCAGCGGTTCGCCGAGGCGCGGCGGCAGGTGGGGGTGGCGGACCTGCTGGTGATCGCGAAGGCGGGTCTGGCCAGCGATGCGCAGGCGATGGCGCTGCGGGTGCGGCTGGCGGGGGCTAACCCGACGGCGCGGCTGCGGATGGCGGAAGAGGTGACGGTGGCGGATGTGTTCGCAGCGGGGGCGGCGGGGTTTGCGTCGCTGAGCGGGGCTGCGGGGCATTCGGGCGATGTGCGGGCCTTTGCGTTCGAGGCTTTGGTTCCGATCGAGGACCGGGTGATGCAGATGGCGATCGGGGCGATGCAGCAGACCTATGGGCCTGATCTTTTGCGCCTGAAGGCGATTGTCGCACTGAAGGGGGAGGAGGGGGCGCATGTGTTCCACACCGTGCAGCACCTGACCAGCCCGGTGGAGCGGCTGGCGGCCTGGCCGGATGGGGTGACGGGCAGCCGATTGGTGGTGATCGTGACCGGGCCGGGGGCAGCGCATCTGCCCGGCATGGTGCAGGGGTTCATGCCGGAGTTCCGGTTGGTGGGGTGAGGGTTTTCAGAGCTGTGATTGCCTTGATAGCCATGATCAGACAGGCGATCTGCTTTCGGGCAAAAGAACCGCCGTAGGAAATTGCGAAATCGACGAGGGCCAGTTCTTTTGCAGGCTCATCCGTGCCCCGGTAGGAGATGACGGTGGAGCCGGGGGCGATGCCGTCAACGCCCGTGCCCATGGTGTAGGCGATGGCGTAGAAGCTGGCG
>JANMDH010000051.1:0-2318 GCA_031376195.1 Gemmobacter sp.
TGATACGGCGCGCATTCCTAGTGCTCAGGCTGGTGTTACTGACTTGTTCGGGGCTTCAGTTGTAATTTGGACCACCACTCCTTGGACAATTCCTCAGAACCGCGCAGTCGCTTTCAATCCTGAAATTTCGTACGGGCTATATCGTGTTACGAAGATTGCAGAAAACTCACTCTTGAAGATCGGTGAGACCGTTCTGGTAGCCAAAGAGCGTTTCCCGGAAGTATTTCTTCAAGGGCGAGGTGACGAGTTTGAAAAAATTCGCACCATTCCTCCGCAAGAACTTGCCTCGATGACCCTCGCCCACCCCTTCCGCGCCATCGAGGGCGGCAACGGCGAATGGGACTACGATGTCCCGATGCTCCCCGGCGACCACGTCACCGACGACGCCGGCACCGGCTTTGTCCACACCGCCCCCAGCCACGGCGATGACGACTACCAGATGGGCCTCAAGTTTCAACTGCCGATGACTTACAACGTCGAACCCGACGGCACCTACCGCCAAAACCTCCCCCTGTTCGGCGGTCAAGCCATCATCACGCCCGAAGGCAAGGAAGGCCCCGCCAACGTCAGCGTCATCAAGCAGCTTGCCTATACCGGCGCGCTGTTCGCCAAGGGCAAGCTGAAACATTCCTACCCGCATTCGTGGCGGTCCAAGGCCCCGGTCATCTATCGCAACACGCCGCAGTGGTTTGTCGCCATCGACAAGCCGTTGGAGGATGGCATGGGCACTTATGGCGATACGATCCGGAGCCGGGCGCTCAATTCCATCAACCAGCTTGTGACATGGACCCCCCCCACGGGGCGCAACCGCCTGCATTCGATGATCGAGGCGCGGCCCGACTGGGTTTTGTCGCGGCAACGCGCCTGGGGGGTGCCGTTGACGGCGTTCGTCAAACGCGGGGCGAAACCGACTGATCCGGATTTCCTTTTGCGCAATGCCGAGGTCAACGCCCGCATCGTGGCGGCGTTCGAGGCGGAAAGTGCGGATGTCTGGTTTGTGCCGGGATTCAAAGAGCGTGTGCTGGATGGCCTTGTGGATACATCGCAATATGACAAGGTCGATGACGTGCTGGATGTCTGGTTCGACTCCGGTTCGACCCATGCCTTCGTGCTGCGCGACCGGGCGGATGGGTCGGCTGATGGCCTTGCCGACCTGTACCTCGAAGGCACTGACCAGCATCGCGGCTGGTTTCATTCGTCGATGCTGCAGGCTTGCGGGACCAAGGGGCGGGCCCCTTACCGGGGCGTTCTGACCCACGGCTTCACGCTGGACGAAAAGGGCATGAAAATGTCCAAGTCGATGGGGAACACGACCGCCCCGCAGGCGGTGATCGACGAATACGGGGCGGATATTCTGCGCCTGTGGGTGGCGCAGGCGGATTACACGGTGGACCTGCGGATCGGGAAGGAAATCCTGAAAGGCACGGCGGACAGCTATCGCCGTCTGCGCAACACGATGCGGTTCTTGCTGGGGAACCTCGCGGGGTTCAGCGATGCGGAAAAGGTGGCGGTTGCCGAGATGCCGGAACTGGAACGCTGGGTGCTGCACCGGGTGGCGGAACTGGATGCGGAAGTGCGGACCGGGTCTGCGCGCTATGACTTTCAGGGGGTGTTCCAGAAGCTGTTCACCTTTGCGACGACGGACCTGTCGGCGCTGTATTTCGACATCCGCAAGGACTCGCTCTACTGCGATGCGGTAACCAGCCTGACCCGGCGGTCGGCGCGGACCGTGCTGGACATCCTGTTCCACCGGCTGACAACCTGGCTGGCGCCGATCCTTGTGTTCACGATGGAGGAGGTGTGGCTGGAACGCTTTCCGGGCGAAGGGTCGTCGGTGCATCTGATGGACATGCCGGAGACGCCGGCGGCGTGGCGGGATGAGGCGCTGGCGGCTAAATGGGATCAGATCCGCACGGTGCGGCGGGTGGTAACGGGTGCCCTGGAGGTGCAGCGGACGGCGAAGGTGATCGGGGCGTCGCTGGAAGCGGCACCGGAGGTGTTCGTGACGGCAGGGATGAAGGCGTTGCTGAATTCGGTGGCTTTCGCGGACCTGTGCATCACGAGCGCGATTTCGGTGATGGATATACCGGCGCGGGAGGGGGCGTTCGTGCTGCCCGACACGCCGGAGGTGGCGGTGGTGTTCCGGATGGCACCGGGGCAGAAATGCGAACGCTGCTGGAAGGTGCTGCCGGATGTGGGGACGCATCGGCATGCGGGCGTGTGTGCAAGGTGTGACGGGGTATTGGGGTGATCGGTAGGGTGCGCATCCATTGCGCACCCATGACGGTGGCATTGTGCGCAATGAATGCGCACCCTAC
>JANMDH010000085.1:0-1695 GCA_031376195.1 Gemmobacter sp.
AGATATTCGTCGGGCACCATGATCGTGGCCTTGATCCGCGGCTCGTCAATATGATCGACGAAGGTCAGGTCGGGCATGTCGGCGGGGTTGTGCAGATCGCGCACCTCGCCGTCTTTCATATGCAGCTTGAACACGACCGAGGGCGCGGTGGTGATCAGATCAAGGTCGTATTCGCGTTCCAGACGGTCACGGATCACCTCCAGATGCAGCAATCCGAGGAATCCACAGCGGAAACCAAAGCCGAGCGCGGCAGACGTTTCCATTTCCGAACTGAAGCTGGCGTCGTTCAGGGACAGTTTTTCAATCGCCTCGCGCAGATTCTCGAAATCGGCGGCGTCCACGGGGAACAGGCCGCAGAACACCACGGGCTGGGCAGGCTTGAACCCGGGCAGCGGCACCTCACAGCCTTTGCGTTCGTGGGTGATCGTATCGCCGACGCGGGTGTCGCGGACCTGTTTGATGCTGGCGGTGAAGATGCCGATCTCACCCGGGCCAAGCTCATCAATATCCACCATCTGCGGTTTCAGGACCGACAGTTTGTCGATGCCGTAAACGGCGTTGGTCTGCATCATGCGGACGCGGTCACCCCGGCGCATGACGCCGTCCATGATGCGGACCATGACGACGACGCCGAGATAGGCGTCATACCAGCTGTCGACCAGCATGGCCTTCAAGGGCGCATTGGCGTCGCCCACAGGTGCCGGCAGACGGGTCACAATCGCCTCCAGCACGTCGGGAATGCCAAGGCCGGATTTGGCCGAAATATTGATGGCGTCGGACGCGTCGAGGCCGATCACATCCTCGATCTGCTGTTTCACGCGCTCCGGCTCGGCCGCGGGCAGGTCGATCTTGTTCAGGACGGGCACGATTTCATGGCCGGCATCCAGCGCCTGATAGACGTTGGCAAGGGTCTGCGCCTCTACCCCCTGGGATGCGTCCACCACCAACAGCGAGCCTTCGACAGCGCGCATGGAGCGGGAGACCTCATAGGCGAAATCGACATGGCCGGGGGTGTCGATCAGGTTGAGGATATAGGTCTTGCCATCGCGGGCGGGGTATTCGATGCGGACGGTGTTGGCCTTGATGGTGATGCCGCGTTCGCGCTCGATATCCATGGAGTCGAGCATCTGCGCCTTCATGTCGCGCGCGGCAACCGTCCCGGTCATCTGGATCAGACGGTCGGCAAGGGTGGATTTGCCGTGGTCGATATGGGCCACGATACTGAAGTTGCGGATGAGGGAAAGCTGGGTCATGGTGGGGGATATGCGGGGGATTTGCGGGTTGGTCAAGCGGGGCCGCGCAGGCCAAAGCCACCCCATATTGTGGCGTGGCCTTCGCAGACCACCCGGAATGGCATCACGCACTCGTAACCCGCTCGAATCACAAGGATTCTTGAAATTCCCTGCGCGAACAGGCATACTCAAAGGTATAAAGTGACCGGGGAAAACCCGGCACGTCTTGGCAGAACGGGCAGTAATGATGAAAACCATGGTATTGGCAGTGGCAGTTAGCGCTGTTTCTTTCGCTGGTGCGGCGTTTGCCGGGCCGATCGATCGGGCGTGTCTGCGGTCGGACAAGGCGGCGGCGAACCGGGCGACCTGTTCGTGCATCCAGCAGGTGGCGGATATGACGCTGACCGGCGGGGATCAGCGCAAGGCGGCCAAATTCTTTGACGATCCGGAACGGGCACAGGAT
>JANMDH010000090.1:0-8303 GCA_031376195.1 Gemmobacter sp.
CCACAGAGTTTGAGTCGTGTCACCAAATCTTCACGCGCGATGGACACGGATCGGCGAAAATCTACTTAAAGTTGTCGGTGAGCCCCGCGCCGTCCCGCAAAATCGTGATGACGTCGGGCAAATAGCTGTTCCGGTCGGTATCATGCGCGGTGCCAGCGTGCAGGACCAGGGGCGACAGGAGGCGCAATCCGGCGCGGCCACCCTTGCGAGCTTGCAGGATCACCCGTTTCGCAGGTTCACCTGCGCGGGCGGCCAAGGGCAGCACGGCACATGACCCGAGGGTGCGCGATGCGGCAAGCGCCTCGGGGAGCAGGGTGGTTGCGAAAATCAGGGTAAGCCAGCCGCCGGGGGTCAGGCGTTTGGCCCCTGCCACGACCCAATCCGCCAAGGGCACCTGCGCGCGCAAGGCAAGGTCACGGCCAGCATCGGGGGAGGGCGATCCTGCGTTCGCGTAATAGGGGGGGTTGGCGATCACATGATCAAACCCACGTTGAAGCGCGCCGGGCATCTGCGTGAGATCGCCGGTATGCACATCAAATTCGAGTTGGTTCAGGCGGGCGTTCCGCAAGGCGAGGTCGGCATAATCGGGCTGCAGTTCCAATCCGGCAAGCGACAGGCCGGGCACGCGACTGGCGAGGCACAGCCCGGCGGTGCCGCCACCGCAGCCGAGATCGAGCACGGATTGCCCGGCGCGCGCATCTATGGCGGCGGCGAGCAGGACCGGATCTGTGGCGGCGCGGTAGCCTTTGATCGGTTGCCAGAGGCGCAGGCGGCCCCCCAGAAAATCATCAAGGGTCAGATCAGCGTCGGCAAACACCTAAAGGCCCGTGGGGATGTTGTTGTCGGCGAGGATGGCCCGCGCGATGAATAGATCGCGGTCGGCAACCATCAGGCGGCGCGGCAATATGCCAAGGGAGCCGTCAAGGATGCTCATGTGGACGTCCAATTGAAACACGGCTATATCCTCGCCCTGAAGCATGGCTTCGGCAAAGGCGATGATGGTTGGGTCGGCACTGCGCAGAAGTTCCTTCATGGGGACAGATAAACGCCTGCCTTGCCGATTGTCGAGGGCGGGCGATTGGGGAATCAGATGAGTTTGGACGAAAGCAGGGCGAACCCGCTCGACCAGCTGGCACAGGTTCTGGCGGAAGACATGGCGGCGGTGAACCTGCTGATCCGGGACCGGATGGCATCGGAACACGCGCCGCGCATTCCGCAGGTGACGGCGCATCTGGTGGAAGCGGGGGGCAAACGGTTGCGCCCGATGCTGACGTTGGCGGCGGCGCGGATGTTCGGTTATGACGGGCCATTCCACGTACATCTGGCGGCGACGGTGGAATTTATTCACACGGCGACACTGCTGCACGATGACGTGGTGGATGAAAGCGCGCGGCGGCGGGGGCGGCCGACGGCAAACCTTTTGTGGGACAACAAGTCGAGCGTGCTGGTGGGGGATTACCTGTTCGCACGGAGTTTCCAGTTGATGACGGAAACGGGCAGTTTGCGGGTGATGGACATTCTGGCGAACGCGAGTGCGACGATTGCGGAAGGCGAGGTGCTGCAACTGACGGCGGCGCAGGATCTGGCGACGACGGAAAGCATTTATCTGCAGGTGGTGCGGGGGAAAACGGCGGCGCTGTTTTCGGCGGCAACGGAGGTGGGGGCGGTGATCGCGGGGGCGACCGAGGCACAGGTGCGGGCGCTGTTCACTTATGGCGATGCGCTGGGGGTGGCTTTCCAGATCGTGGATGACCTGCTGGATTACGGCGGGACGGATGCGGCGATCGGGAAGAACACGGGAGATGATTTCCGGGAACGGAAACTGACGCTGCCGGTGATCAAGGCGGTGGCAAAGGCGTCGGGCGAGGAGCGGGCGTTCTGGGTGCGGGTGATCGAGGCGGGGGATCAGCGGACGGGGGATCTGGAAACGGCGCTGGGGATCATGGCGGGGCACGGGGCGATGGCGGCGGCACGGGCGGAGGCGCTGGATTGGGCGGCGAAGGCGCGGGGGGCGTTGGCGGGGTTGCCGGAAGGTCCGCTGCGGCAGATGTTCGACGATCTGGCGACGTTCGTGGTGGCACGGATTTCGTAAGGGGTCAGGGACGCATTTTTCCTTGCGCGACCCACCAGCCGGGTTGGGTGGATTGAACGGCGCGCATTGCGCGGGCTGCGCCATCCGCATCGGCGAACAGACCGAAACATGTGGCACCCGAGCCGGACATGCGGGCGATCAGGCAGCCGGGTTGGGCGGCCAGCATGATCTTTGCAGAGGCGATGACGGGCGCGAGAGCGATGGCAGCTTCTTCGAGGTCGTTGCGCATCAGGCCAAGGAAATCGGCCAGATGCGTGACATCGCGGAAACCGGGCAAAGTGGACGGCATTGGAGCGTTCTGTTTTTTTGCAAGTGCCTGGAAGACGTCCGGCGTGGCGACGGACACGCCGGGATTGACCAGAACCAGCCGGGCGTTGGGCAGATTGACCGGGGCCAATCCGTCGCCGACGCCGGTCATCCGGACGGCGCGGGGTGCAAGGCAGACGGGGACGTCTGCGCCCAAGGCCAGAACTGATGCGGCGGCGGGCAGGGGCAGGTCCCAAAGCCGTGACAAAAGCCGTAGGGTGGCTGCTGCATCTGTTGACCCGCCGCCAATACCGGAAGCGATGGGCAGATGCTTGTTCAGGGTGATGGCCGCCCCCCGGCCGGACCCGAACGCGCGGGCAGCGCGGAGAACGAGGTTGTCATCGCTGGCGGACAGGCCGCCCGCCGAGGGGCCGGTCAGCGTCAGGCTCAGGTGGTCGGCGGGGGTGGCGGTGATCCAATCACCCACATCGACAAAGGCGACGAGGCTGTCGAGCAGGTGATAGCCGTCGGCGCGTTGCCCTGTCACATGCAGTGTCAGGTTGATCTTGGCAGGCGCGAATTCCGCGGCGGCGTCAGATTCCATCGGCAGCGGTCTGCGCCGCAATAGGGGCCTTGCCTTCTTCGGCCCGAACGACATCCAGCCCGACGTCGAGTTTGCGGCGGATGCGATCTGCCTCTTTTGCCTCAGGTTCGAACGACAAGGCGCGCCGCCATTGAAAACGCGCTTCCAAAGTACGCCCGACGGCCCAATAGACGTCGCCCAGATGGTCGGTCACCACAGGATCCAACGGTTCGAGAAGGGATGCTTTTTCCATCGGCACAACGGCGTCGTCATAGCGGGCAAGCTGAAAATAGCCCCAGGCCAGACTGTCGAGGATGTAGCCGCTGTCGGGTTCTGCGGCGACGGCGCGTTCTATCATCGACAGCGCCTCGTCGAGGTTTTCATTCCGTTCCAGCATGGAATAGCCCATGTAATTCAAGACCTGCGGCTGATCCGGCTGCAGTTCCAAGGCCTTGCGAAAGTCGATATTGGCCAGATCCCATCGTTTCTGGCGTTCGTGACCGATGCCCCGCATGTAGAACAGCGACCAGTCACGGGGGCCGGGGGTGGGGCCGAGCAGGGCGATGGCGGCGTCATAGGCGGTGATCGCCGCCTCATACTTTTCCTCGCGGCGCAGAAGATCGCCGAGCTGGCGCTGCACGTCGATCATGCCGGGATAGGTGCGCGCGAGGGTGGTTAGCACCTCAATCGCGGCCTCGGTCTTGCCGGACCGGGACAGGGTTTCCGCCCGCCCGCGTTCCGCATCCACAAAGGCGGGATCATCGGGGGCGATGCTGGCATAAGCTTCGGTGGCAAGTTCGGGCTGATTCAGGCGGTCGAGAAGGCCCGCGCAGAGCAAACGTGCCTCGGTGTGATCGGGGCGCAACCAAGCGGCGGTGCGGGCGTAGATCAGCGTTTGGGTATCGTCTGCCTCGCCGTTCAGGGCGGTGGCAAGGGTGAAAAACACCTCGGCCATGCCATCGGTGGCGTTTCGGACCACATCAAAGGGCACGGGTTCCCCCGCCTTCAACCGGGCGTGCAGGGCAGAGATCACGGCATCCTGACCGGGAACGAACACCTCATCCAGCAGGGCGATGGCATCAGGGTTGCGTTCCAACTGACTAAGGACTTGCGCATGGGCGATGACACCCCGGCGCAAGGATTTGATGGAGGCACCCGCCGGTCCGGAAAAAATTGCATCGGCACCTTCAAAATCACCGACGGAGGCCAAGGCAAGCGCCTTGTGAAAAATGCCGAAGACCCCGATCCCGTTGGTTTCGGAGAGTTTGTCAAAGGCATCTTGTGCTTCGGACATGCGGCCCGCGCCCAGTTCGGCCCAGCCGGTGGCCAGCTGATCGATCAGGGCGGCAGTTTCGCGGCCCGATCTGGTATCTGCCAGCAACGCCTCAAAGTCGGCCCGTTTAGCCTGATCGGCAAGCAGGACGATCTGGGCGGTGGGGCTGCGGGTATCGGCGGGGGATTGAGTCGCAAGGGTGAGGGCACTGTCAAGGCGACCTGCGCCAATGGCAGACAGGATCGCACCTTCGAGCAGTTCGGTGTTGGCGGGGTCGGAAATCAGGGCGCGGGTGAACCAGGTGGTCGCGGCGGTAAAGTCGCTTTCCATGCCTGCAATACGGGCGGCAAGAAAAGCACCGGCGTCAACGGGGCCTTCGATCACGGGTGTTTGGGGTGAAGGGTCCTGCGACCAGCCCGTCAGAGGAAACGATAAAAACAAGAACAGCGAACAAACGCGCGGCATTGTCGGCATAAAACGTGATCCTCCCGGCAAACGTACCGCGAGGCTAACGATGCGCAGTGGTTTCGGCAATGCGACTGTTGGTCAGCAAAAGGCATTGTGGCAGCGGACCGCGCACAAGTCGGTGATTGTTTCCACAAAACGCATCCGGGACCGATCACATGTTAGGATAGTTCGGACCGTCGCCGCCCTGCGGCGTTTTCCAGACGATATTTTGACTGGGATCCTTGATGTCACAGGTTTTGCAGTGCACGCAATTCTGGAAATTGATGACGAAACGGGGGTCGCGGCCCGCTTCGGACACGACTTCGTAGACGCCTGCAGGGCAATAGCGTTGGGCGGGTTCGGCGTATTCGGGCAGGTTCACGCGAATGGGCACGGTGGCATCACGCAGGGTCAGGTGCGCAGGCTGACCTTCGGCATGGTTGGTGAAGGAATAGGCGACGTTGGTCAGGCGGTCAAAGGACAGGACACCATCGGGTCTGGGGTAATCGATGGGGGCGAAATCGCGGGCCTTGCCGGTGGCTGCGGCATCAGTTTTGCCGTGTTTGAGGGTGCCGAGCACCGTGAAGCCGAAGGTGTTTGCCCACATGTCGGCACCGCCCAGCAGCAGCGATGCGACGAGGCCATAGCGCGACCAGAGCGGTTTGACATTGCGCACGCGGCGCAGATCCTTGCCGATTGCGCCGCCGCGCACGGCGGTCTCATAGGCGGTTAGTTCGTCGCCGGAGCGGCCTGCCTTGATGGCCGCATGGGCCGCGTCGGCCGCTGCCATGCCGGACAGCATGGCGTTATGGTTGCCCTTGATGCGCGGGACGTTGACCAGACCCGCGCTGCACCCGAGCAAGGCGACGCCGGGTGCGACCATCTTTGGGATCGACTGCCAGCCGCCTTCGGAGATGGCGCGCGCGCCGTAAGCCACGCGTTTGCCGCCCTTGAGCAGGTCCGCGACCATGGGGTGATGCTTGAAGCGCTGAAATTCCATATAGGGGTAAAGATGCGGGTTCTGATAATTCAGATGGACCACAAAACCGACATAGACCTGATTATTCTCAAGATGATAGATGAAGGAACCGCCACCGGCATTCTTGCCAAGGGGCCAGCCCATGGTATGGGTGACTGTGCCTTCGCGGTGTTTGGCGGGGTCTATTTCCCAGATTTCCTTCATGCCAAGGCCGAATTTCTGCGGGTCTTTGCCTGCCGACAGGTCGTATCTGGCCATGACTTCTTTGGTGAGCGAGCCACGCACGCCTTCGGCCAGAAGGACATATTTGCCGCGCAGTTCGAGCCCGGGTTCATAGGACGGCCCCGGTGTGCCGTCCGCAGCCCGGCCGAATTCGCCCGCGACAACGCCCGCCACGCGGTTGCCGTCATAGACCAGTTCGGAACAGGACATGCCGGGAAAAATCTCTACCCCCAAGGCTTCGGCCTGGCCCGCCATCCAGCGGCAGACATTGGCCATGCTGACGATATAATTGCCGTGGTTCGACATCAGGGGCGGCATCGGCCAGTTCGGGATGCGGACATGGCCTGCCGGGCCGAGGATGAAGAAGTTATCTTCGACCACTTGCGTCTTGATCGGGGCACCGCGATCACGCCAATCGGGGATCAGGGCATCCAGACCGACGGGGTCCAGCACCGCGCCCGACAGAATATGCGCGCCAACCTCAGACCCTTTTTCCAGCAGGACGACCGACATGTCGGGGTCAAGCTGTTTCAGCCGGATCGCGGCGGAAAGGCCCGCAGGCCCACCGCCGACGATGACCACATCATAGTCCATTGCTTCGCGCTGAATATCGGCCATGGTCCGATCCCCTTATTAGGTTGACCTGTGCGTATCGCAACCCGGCGGACGGGGTCAATCCAAAGGCGTCACAGTTCGGTCGCAGAACGGCATCCTGCAACGATTGGCCGCGTCCTGTTTTGCGACCCCCTTGCATTCTGTGCGGCGGTGGGGTCAGTTAAGGGGATGATGCGATGCAAAGTCATGGTCCCAAGGGGCTGTGGCTTTGATTTTTTAAGTGAAGGCCAATGGAAAAAATTCCGATGACCCGGGGCGGACATGACGCGCTGGATGCAGAACTGAAGATTTTGAAATCGGTGGAACGCCCCGCCGTGATCCGCGCGATTGCGGAGGCGCGGGAACACGGGGACCTGTCGGAAAACGCGGAGTATCATGCGGCGCGTGAAAAGCAGAGTTTCATCGAAGGCCGGGTGAAAGAGCTTGAGGCGACTTTGTCGCTGGCCGAGGTGATCGATCCGTCGAAATTTTCGGGCACGATCAAGTTCGGGGCGACAGTGACGCTGCTGGATGAAGAGACCGAGGAACAGAAGACTTATCAGATCGTGGGCGAACCTGAGGCGGATATCGAACGGGGGTTGCTGAATATCCGTTCGCCGCTGGCCCGGGCGCTGATCGGCAAGGACGAAGGCGACAGCGTCGAGGTGAAAACCCCCGGTGGGCAGCGCAGTTATGAGGTTGTGACCATTCGCTTCGTCTGAGGGCGGGGCCAAGGGGTGCGTGAATGGCGGATGGCAGGGACAGGCAGCCGGAACTGGGGTTCAAGGCCCAGCCTGACATTGGCGGAAACGGGTTGCACATATCCGAGGTGCTGGCGGCGGTCCTGAGTTTGATCTGGGTGGTGTCAATTCTGATGTTCAGCCCGTGGTCGGATGCCGAAGACGGGACGGCAGGTCTGGGGCTGATGATGACCCTTTTGCTGGTGGCGATGCCCTTGGTATTGATCTGGATGTCGGTCAGCACGATGCGCACGGTGCGGCTGTTGCGGGATGAGGCGGGGCGGTTGCAATCGACCATTGAGGCATTGCGGAACGCCTATCTGACCGGGCAGCAGGCGCAGGCGACGGGTGGGGTCAAACCATCGGTAGAGCGGCGGCTGGACGAGATTGCAGCAGCGACGCGGCAAACGGAAAGCGTGCTGGCAGGTTTTGTGACGCGGGGCGAGGCGCCGCAGGCGGTGGCCCCGTCGGATCGCAGGGCGGCGTTGGTGGCCCCCGCGAAACCTGCATCGGCAGATGAACAACCCGCCCTTGCACTGGGCACGCCTGTGGAGGATTTCCGGACACCGTTGGCGATGGCCGATTTCATTCAGGCGCTGAACTTTCCGGAAAGCGCGGATGACAAGGATGGGTTTCGTGCCTTGCGGCTGGCGCTGGAGGATCGGACGGTCGCGCGCCTGATCCGGGCAGCGCAGGATGTGCTGACGCTGTTGTCCGAAGATGGCATCTATATGGATGATCTGAAGCCGGACCATGCGCCGTCCGATGTCTGGCGGCAGTTTTCCAAAGGCGAACGCGGACGGCCGGTGGCGGCGCTGGCGGGGATCAGGGATCGTTCAAGCCTGGCCCTGACGGCGGCGCGGATGCGCGAAGACCCAGTGTTCCGGGATGCGGGACACCATTTCCTGCGGACGTTCGACCGGACCTTTGCGGCGTTCGAGCCGAATGCAACGGACAGTGAAATCAGTGATCTTGCGGTGACGCGAACGGCGCGGGCGTTCATGCTGATCGGGCGGGTGACGGGGACATTTGATTAGGGAACGTTTGATCAGGTGGGGCGGTTTGCGACGGTTCAGGCGGGAAAGGTGCCGACGCGGGCATCGCCCAAGGGTTTGACCATGGTCGTG
>JANMDH010000114.1:0-2446 GCA_031376195.1 Gemmobacter sp.
GTCCGCCCCGGTATCGGCGCCCTGCACATGGTCATGATACAGTTGCGCATAGCCGCCGTTCGGACGGGGCACCGGGTTCACCCATTCCGCCAGACGCCGCGCCAGTTCCGCATCGGGTATATCCAGATGCAACCGCCGCGCCGCCACATCCACCTCGATCATATCGCCCGACTGCACCACAGCCAAAGGCCCGCCCCGCGCCGCTTCGGGCGATACGTGCAGGACCACGGTCCCATAGGCCGTCCCCGACATCCGCGCGTCCGAAATCCGCACCATATCGGTGATCCCCTTGCGCAGGATTTTCGGCGGCAAACCCATGTTCCCCACCTCGGCCATCCCCGGATATCCGCGCGGGCCGCAGTTCTTCATCACCATGATGCAGGTCTCGTCGATATCCAGCGCCTCATCCTCGATCCGCGCCTTGTAATCGTCGATATCCTCAAACACGACCGCCCGGCCCCGGTGTTTCATCAGGGCAGGCGTCGCCGCCGATGGCTTCAGAACCGCCCCGCCCGGCGCCAAGTTCCCCCGCAGCACCGCAATCCCGCCCTGTTGGGTCAGCGCGTTTTCCACCGGGCGGATTACGTCCTCGTTCCAGTTCCTGACGTCTTTCACCTCGTCCCAGATCGGCCCGCCAGAAACCGTCAGGGCGTCTTTATGCAGCTTGCCCCCCTCGCCCAGCATCCTGATCACGACAGGCAGACCGCCCGCATAGAAAAACTCCTCCATGAGGTATTTGCCCGACGGCATCAGGTTCACAATCGTCGGCACATCGCGCCCACAGCGATCCCAATCGTCCAGCGTCAGATCAATCCCCACGCGCCCCGCCATCGCCAGCAGGTGAACCACCGCATTAGTGGACCCCCCAATCGCTCCGTTCACCCGGATCGCATTTTCAAACGCATCTTTCGTCATGATGTCGGACGGTTTCAGATCGTCCTTCACCATCTGCACGATCCGCCGCCCCGTGATATGCGCCATCACCCGCCTGCGGCTGTCCACCGCCGGAATCGCCGCGTTGCCCGACAGCGTCATCCCCAGCGCTTCGGCCATGCTCGCCATCGTCGATGCCGTCCCCATCGTGTTGCAGGCCCCCGCACTGCGCGACATGCTGGCTTCCGCCTCCACAAATTCGTCCGCCGACATCTCGCCCGCCCGCACTGCTTCGGAAAATTTCCACAGATGCGTCCCCGACCCCACCCGTTCGCCCTTGAAATACCCGTTCAGCATCGGCCCGCCCGATACCAGTATCGCCGGAATATCCACCGAAGCCGCCCCCATCAGAAGGGCCGGAGTCGTCTTGTCACACCCGGCCAGCAGCACCACCCCGTCAATGCACTGGCCCCGCAGGCATTCCTCCACGTCCATCGCACACAGATTTCGGAACATCATCGCAGTGGGCCGGAACGCAGACTCGCTCGGCGACATCACCGGAAATTCCATCGGCAACCCGCCCGCCTCATAAATCCCGTGCGCCACCCGTTCCGCCAGATCGCGCAGATGCGCGTTGCAGGGCGTCAGCTGCGACCAGGTGTTGCAAATCCCGATCACCGGGCGACCATCGAACAGATCGGCGGGCAATCCTTGGTTCTTCATCCAGCTGCGATGATAGATCGCGTCCTTGGACGTACCCCCGAACCATTCCTGTGAACGAAGCTTGCGGGGCCAGACGGCGGGTTTGAAGGTCATGTTGGTTCCTTTCACAGGGCCTTGATGGTGACTGGCGCAGGCGTTGCCACCGCCAGCGGATTTTGCAGCGGCAAGCCGAACGCCGCTGCCTGAATTTCGAACACATCGCCCGGCTGCGCCTTGATCCCGTCGGCAAACGACAGGGTCGCCGTGCCGAACATGTGCACATGCAGATCGCCCGGCTGGCAGAAGATACCGTATTTGAAGTGATGATATTCCAGATTGGCGATGCTGTGCGACATATTCCCCTCGCCTGACAAGAAGGGCTTTTCCCAGATCACCGCGCCTTTCCGGCGGATGCGGCTTGTGCCCTGCACATCCTGCGGCAGATCGCCGATCAGCAGTTCCGGCCCGAACGCCGCAGGGCGCAGCTTGGAATGGGCAAGATACAGATAATTGATCCGCTCCGTCACATGATCGCTGAATTCATTCGACAGGCTGAATCCCGCGCGATGCGGGGTGCCATCCGGCCCGATCAGGTAAAAGGCCGCAATCTCCGGCTCCTCCCCCCCGTCCAGCGCGAAACTCGGGCTGACCAAAGCATCGCCCGGCCCCACCGCCCCGTGCCCGGTGCCTTTGTAAAACCATTCTGGCTGCACCCCCGTGTCGCCAGTGACAGGCTTGCCGCCGTCGATCCCCATCCGGAACATCTTCATACTGTCCGTCAGCGTATCATCCGCCTTTGCATGCATCGCCGACCGCGTCGCCGCACTGCCCAGATGCGTCAGCCCCGTCCCCGTCACATGCATATGCGCCG
>JANMDH010000116.1:0-1618 GCA_031376195.1 Gemmobacter sp.
GCGATTCCCAAAAATTTTAGGCAAAACTGTGTCGATGCTTAGCCGGATAATCATGGGGCCGCCTTAAACCCAACGCGCTGCCGGATTGGAATTCTAACATTATGATAAACAACGATTTTTTTAGAAAAGCTTTTTATATAAGCGCCTGCGACATATTGTTACCCAAGGTGCCAGAAGTCGCCGGGAGGATAGAGGTGGTAAATTTAAGCAATTTTGCATTCCAATCGGAGAAATTAAAAGCCTGAAATACAATTATCAGTAGAAACACAAAATAGAATAACATTTTAAGTTGTTTCCGAATCATCTGAAATTCGTATGAGTTTTTGCGAACACACTGCTTTCGCGCCAACGGGATCAAAGTCATCATTTCAGGATGACGGAACGCCCCCATCGCTTCGGTCAAGGGTGTTCGGGTCCCAGCGTGAATCCCTCCGGTACCCTGTCCTGCCCGTCCAGAACCAGATCAGCCATGACTTCGGCCACTTTCGGGGCCATGCCAAACCCGATCTTGAAGCCACCGTTTGCCACGAAATGCCCGGGTCGCCCCGGCCAAGCGCCCAGAATCGGGGCGCGGCTGGCGGATTTGGGACGAACCCCGGCCCAACGGGCGATGATGGGCGCACCGGAAAGCAGGGGGCAGATGGCGACAGCCTTTGCCAGCAAGCCGTCCAGTTGCGCATCGGTGCTGGTGGCATCCGTCCAGGTCCGCTCGCTCGTCGATCCGATGGCCACGGTGCCGTCGGCATGGGGCACGATGTGCAGCCCGTCCGCGAAAATCTGGGGCATCTGCGGGGCAGAATAGTGCAGCGACAGTGCCTGACCCTTGACGCCGCCCCCTTGCCCCAAGGCCAGCAGCCCGGCCAGACCCGTGGCCCAGATGACCGTGTCATCGCCCGGTTCCGTCCCGATCTCGACCACCCTGCCCGTTGCCTGCAAGGCCGCCACCAGACACTGCAGGGCCATGCGCGGCTGCAGACGCGCGCTGAGCGTATCGTGCACCAGCCAACCTGACGGGGTGATCGGTTCCCATGCCGTCGCGGTTGCCCGCAGCACGTGCCACTGCGCGCGCCCCTGCCACAGGTCGGCGGCACCTGTGGCCCGCGCCTGTGCCTGATCCACGGCGTGATCATCCGCCAAGGGTTGCAGCCGACCTGTGCGCGCATAGCCCGAGGGCAGGCCCGATGCGAGTTCAACCCCGCGCCACCAATCGGCGGCCATCAGCAAGCTTTCCAGTTGGAACTGCTTTTTGGCATTCCATTGTTCGGGCACATGCGGCGACAGGGCCCCGACAAGGCCGCCACTTGCCCCGGCGCCGACGGCCGCCGCCTCCACCACGCGAACTGCGGCCCCCCGCCGTGCCAGTTCCCATGCGATGGACAGGCCGAAAATCCCTGCCCCCATCACTGTGATCGGCCTGCTTGTCATTCCCACCGCCCCGGATCATCTTGCGCCCGCAACAGGGTGTAGGACGGATGACCGGATCAGACCAGACGGGGATCGACTGGCGCGAGGGTGTTCCCGTTTCCAAGCGCTTTGAAGACCCCTATTTTTCGATCCACGACGGACTGGCCGAAACGGCGCATGTGTTTCATGCAGGCAACGGACTGCCGGCGCGGTT
>JANMDH010000132.1:0-3270 GCA_031376195.1 Gemmobacter sp.
GGGTGCGGGGGGCAGACAGCCCCCCGCTGCCGCGCGATCAGCTCGGGATGTCGCCTGTCAGGCCTTCGACATAAAAGTTCAGGCCCGACAGTTCGTCGTCCGTCGCCGTCACCCCGTCTGCCAGCCAGACCGATCCGTCCTGTTTGTTGATCGGCCCGGTGAACGGGTGATAGGTGCCTGCCGTGATCGCCGCGATCATCGCCTCGGCCTCGGCCTTCACCTCTGCGGGGACCGCCTCGGAAATCGTGCCGATCACCACTTCGCCTTCTTTCATGCCGCCCCAGGAACGGCTGGTCGTCCATGTCCCGTCCAGCACGGCCTGAACGCGGCTGACGTAATAGGGCGCCCAGTTGTCGATGATCGACGCCAGCCGGGGTGTCGGTGCATAGGCGGCCATGTCAGAGGCCTGACCAAAAGTGTAGACGCCTGGCGTCTTTTGCGCCTCGGCATGCGGGGCGGTGCTGTCGGTGTGCTGCAGGATCACGTCCACGCCCTGTTCGATCAGCGCCTTGGCCGAATCCGCCTCTTTCGCGGGGTCGAACCAAGTGTAGGCCCAGACCACCGACATTTCGACTGCCGGGTTGACCTTTTTCGCGTGGAGGAAGGACGAGTTGATGCCCTGGATCACCTCGGGGATCGGGAAAGACCCGATATAGCCGATCTTGTTCGACTTGGTCATGCGGCCTGCAATCGTGCCGATGACGGCGCGGCCTTCGTAGAAACGCGCGTCGTATGTCGCCACGTTGTCTGCCGTCTTGTAGCCCGTCGCATGTTCGAATTTCACATCGGGGAACTTTGCAGCCACGTTCAGCGTCGCGTCCATATAGCCGAAGGATGTCGTGAAGATCAGCTTGCAGCCCGACAGGGCCATCTGGGTCATGACACGTTCGCTGTCCGCGCCTTCGGGCACGGTTTCCTGAAACACCGTCTCGACCTTGTCGCCGAAGGCTTCGACCACGGCGAGGCGGCCCTGATCGTGCTGGAAGGTCCAGCCGCCGTCGCCAATCGGGCCGACATAGATAAAGCCTACTTTCATCGGCCCGTCCTGGGCCAGGGCGATGCGGGCACCCAAGGTCAGGCTTGCGCCCATCGCGGCGCCGCCCAAAAGGACTGATCTGCGTTTCATTGGTCGTCTCCCCTAAGGTAGGGGCCATTGCGGCCCCGGTGGATTGTTGGCCTCTAGCGCGAGGCGTGGAAATTCTGTCCCAGGGCGGCGGGTGCGGCCAGTGAAGCCCGCCCGCGCCCTGCCGACATGATGACAAGCACAAGGATGGTTATCAGATACGGGGACATCGACAAGTATTCCACCGGAATTCTGGCCCCTGCGGCCTGCAGGTTCAACTGCAGAACCGTGATACCGCCGAAAAGATAGGCACCGATCAGCACGCGCCACGGCCGCCACGAGGCAAACACGACAATCGCGAGCGCAATCCAGCCGGCACCCGAGGTGATCCCGTCGGTCCACTGCGGCACGCGGACAAGGCTGATGTAGGCCCCGCCCAGCCCGGCCATCGCCCCGCCGAACAGAATGGCGATCAGGCGGATGCGGGTCACCTTGTAGCCAAGGGCATGAGCGGCTTCGGCGCTTTCGCCGACGGCGCGCAGGATCAGGCCGGTGCGGGTGTATTTCAGGACGGCCCAGACGGCGGCGATCAGGGCGATGGACAGATAGACGACGGGGTCATGGTCGAACAGGATTTTCCCCAGCAGGGGAATGTCGCTCAGCGGTCCGAAGGGGACCGAGGGCGTGAAGGGCGGCTTGATGCCCACATAGCCCTGCCCGAGAAGGGATGACAGGCCCAGCCCGAACAGCGTCAGCGCAAGCCCGGTGGCGACCTGATTGGCGAGCAGGTATTGCGTGAGAAGGGCGAAGATCAGGGACAGCGCCGCGCCCCCCGCCATGCCCCCGAGAAAGCCCAGAAGGGGGCTTTGCGTTTCCACCGCCACGATAAAGCCCGTGACCGCGCCGATGATCATCATGCCTTCGACGCCGAGGTTGAGGACACCTGATTTTTCCACGACCAACTCGCCGATGGCGGCAAGCAGTATGGGGACGGAGGCAACCATGAGCGAGGCGATCAGGGTGCCGGGATCAATGCCGCCGAGCATCACGCGACCCGCCCCTGCCCAAACCGCACGCGGAAATTCGTCAGCACATCGACCGCCAGCAGGAAGAACAGCAGCATCCCCTGAAAGGCCTGCACCGCCGCCGAGGGCAGGCCGAGGTTGGTCGAGGCATTCTCACCCCCTATGTATGTCAGGGCCATCAGAAGGCCCGCGAGCAGGATGCCCACGGGGTTCAGCCTGCCGAGAAAGGCCACGATGATCGCGGTAAAGCCGTAGCCGACGTTGAAATCAATGCTGATCTGCCCTGCAGGCCCCGTCACCTCGAACAGCCCGGCCAGCCCGGCGAGTGCGCCGGAGAGCCCGAGGCACAGCATGATCAGGCGGTCCGGAGAGACGCCTGCAAAACGCGCGGCGCGGGGGGCCTGGCCTGCGAGTTTGATGTGAAAGCCAAGGATGTGGCGCTGCAGCAGGATGTAGGAGGCGATCACGACGATGAAGGCGGTGACAACGCCCCAGTGCATGCCGGTGCCTGCGATCAGTTCGGGATTGGCGGAGGCGGGGTATTGGGCAAGGTTGCGGCTGCCGGGAAAGCCGCCGCCTTCGGGGTTGCGCAAGGCCCCCAGCGCCATGGAGGCGAGGATGTTCTGCGCGACATAGACGAGGAGGAGCGAGACGAGGATTTCATTGGTCTGGAATTTCGTGCGCAGGATGGCCGGGATCATCGCCCAAAGCCAGCCGCCGAACGCGCCTGCGACGACCATCAGGGGAAAGATGAACCAATGCTCTGCCGGGTAAAAGGCAAGGCCGACAGCGGCGCCGAAAATCGCCCCCATGATGTACTGACCTTCGGCCCCGATGTTCCAGATACCGGCGCGAAAGCCCAGCGACAGGCCGATGGCGATCAGGATCAGGGGGCCGGCCTTGACGAGCAGTTGCGCACGGAAATACCAGGCGAATTCGCCGAACAACGGATCCCAGAAAATGGTGCGGATCGCGAGGGCGGGGTTCTTGCCCAAAGCGGCGAACATCGCACCGCCCGCGAGCATGGTCAGGACAACCGCCAAAACCGGCGTGGCCCAGACCCAGAAACGCGAGGGCGAGGGGCGTTTTTCAAGCCTCAGCATTTCTGATGCGCCCTTTCGCATTCTTCTTTGCAAAATTATCCTCGGGGGGTGAGGAACGAAGTGACGAGGGGGGCAGACA
>JANMDH010000134.1:0-25268 GCA_031376195.1 Gemmobacter sp.
GTCAGCATTACCGCACTGGGCCGCGAGGCGGTTGATCTGAGCGATCCTGCGGCCTGTGCGGGCATCATCCGTTCCTCCAAGGCGGATGCGGTGATCAATGCGGCAGCCTATACGGCGGTGGACCGGGCGGAAACGGAAATGGCACTGGCGATGATGATCAACGCCGATGCGCCCGGCGCGATGGCGCGGGCCTGTGCGGAGCGGGATCTGCCGTTTGTGCATCTTTCGACAGATTATGTGTTTGACGGCAGGGGTGACGCGGCGTTTCAGCCGTTCGATGCACCCGCCCCGATCAGCGCCTATGGGCGCAGCAAACTGGCGGGGGAAATGCAGGTGCGCGCGGCGGGGGGGCAGAGCCTGATTTTGCGGACCTCATGGGTTTTTTCAGCCGATGGGGCGAATTTCGTGAAGACGATGCTGCGTCTGGGCCGGGAGCGTGACAGCCTGAATGTTGTCGCGGATCAGATTGGCGGGCCGACGCCTGCGACAGCGCTGGGTGATGCGGTGATCATCGCGGTGCGCGCCATGTGTGAGGGTGCGCCGGGGGGCATTCACCATTTCGCCGGCGCGCCGGACACGAGTTGGGCCGATTTCGCGCGTGCCATCATGGCGCAGGCGGGTCTGCCCTGCCGGATTGGGGATATTGCCACGGCCGATTATCCGACGGCGGCACGTCGCCCGTTGAATTCCAGGCTGGATTGCCGCAGCTTTCATCGGCAGTTCGGGGTGGCGCGACCGGATTGGCGCGATGGGCTGCGCGATATGTTGGTGGAACTGGGGGCGGGCAGATGACGGCACGAAAAGGCATTCTGCTGGCAGGGGGATCGGGGACACGGCTTTGGCCGATCACGATGGGCGTGTCGAAACAGCTGTTGCCGGTCTATGACAAGCCGATGATCTATTACCCGCTGTCTGTGCTGATGCTGGCGGGTTTGCGCGAAATTGCGGTGATCACCACGCCGGAAGATCAGGCGCAGTTCCAGCGGCTGCTGGGGGATGGGTCGCAATTCGGGTTGCGGTTGACCTATGTGATCCAGCCGTCACCGGATGGATTGGCGCAGGCCTATGCGCTGACGCGGGATTGGCTGGCGGGGGCACCTTCGGCGATGGTGCTGGGGGATAACATCTTTTTCGGCCATGGCCTGCCGGAGATGCTGGCGCGCGCGGATGAAAAGACGAAAGGCGGCACGGTGTTCGGGTATCATGTTGCCGACCCGGAACGCTATGGCGTGGTGGAGTTCGATGCGGGTGGTCAGGTGCGGTCGATTGTGGAAAAGCCGGTCCGGCCTGCGTCGAATTATGCGGTGACGGGGCTTTACTATCTGGATGGCCGGGCACCGGAATTGGCGGCGACGATCCGCCCTTCGGCGCGGGGCGAGCTGGAGATTACGGATTTGCTGGAACGCTACCGCGCGGAAGGCAGTCTGGAGGTGGAGCGCATGGGGCGGGGCTTTGCCTGGCTGGATACGGGCACGCACGGCAGTTTGCTGGACGCGGGGAATTTCGTGCGCACACTTGAGGAGCGCCAAGGGCTGCAAGTGGGTTGTCCGGATGAAATTGCGTTCCGGGCCGGGTGGATCGACCGTGCCGCCTTGCAGGATCGGGCAGAACTGTATGCCAAGAATGCCTACGGGCGCTATCTTTCGGCGATTCTGGCGGAGCCATCTTTGACCGTTTGATCGGCAAAATGCCCTTGCAAGGTGCCGATTGCGCCGCGATTTCGTCTGAATTGCGCGGTATCCCTTAAGTGTGGTTGGGAGTGTGGTAATGAGTTCGTGAATGGTGTTTGTGTAATGAGTTCAGGCCAAAGTGACGGGGGCAGACGGATGCGTGTTCAGATGAAACTGGTGTTGATCCTTGCAGCGCTTGCTGTGGTGAGCGCGGTGCTTCTGTCCGGTTTGCCCCCCGACGCGGCACAACTGGTTGCCGTGATGGCAACGTTGTTTGCCGTCACATTGAAGGCGCGCCCGCAGCCCGTTCGGCAGGCATCGCGGTAGCGATCAAGTCAGGCGAGATGATGGTCAACGGGGCGGTTGATCCGGCTGGCGGCGTCCATCACCAAGGGGCGCAGGCCGGAACCACCCGCGTCGACCAATGCCAGAAACTGGCCGCGCATGACGGGTTCCCAGAAATCGTTGATATGGTTCGCAATACCGGCGACGCCTTCGGCATGGGGTTTGCTTTCCATGAACAGGGCAATCTGATTGGCCATGTGGATCAGTTTTTCAGGCGACATGCTGGACCCCTGCAATGATCCGGTTCAGGTGGGTATAGGCGTCAAAGCGGTCGGCCCGCGCATTGGCGATCAGGGTGATCCCTGCGGCATCGGCCATCTGAACGGCCGCTGCCGTCGGCGCGGAGACGGCGATCAGGACGGACGCGCCCATGGCGGCGCATTTCTGCACGATGTCGATGGAGACGCGGCTGGTGATGATCAGCGCGCCGCTGCCCATGGGGTTGCGGACCAAAGCACCGGCGAGTTTATCGAGCGCATTGTGCCGCCCCACGTCTTCGCGTGCGGCGACAATGCCACGACCCGGCACCCAGAAGGCGGCCCCATGGGCGGCGCGGGTGGTGTCGTGCAGGGGCTGATGGTCGGTCAGGGCGGCGACGGCGGCCTTGATATCATCGGGCGTCATCGAGAGTGAGGCGAGTACAGGAACGGCGGCCCGCATGGCCTGTTCCAGACTGTCGATCCCGCACAAGCCGCAGCCAACCGGGCCTGCCATCATCCGGCGTCGCGCGGCGAGTTTGGACTGGGCGGGTTGCGTGACCCAGATTTGCACGTCGATCCCGGCGCAGGTTTCGACGACTTCGACCTGTTCAATCTGATCGGGGGTTGCCAGCCCTTCGGTCAGGGAGAAGCCATAGGCGAAGTCGATCAGATCGGCGGGGGTCGCCATCATGACGGCCTGCGTGCTGCCGTTATAGGACAGGGCGACGGCAACTTCGGTTGCCAGATCGCGCCGTTCGGCGACGGGCAGTGCTTTGCCATAGGAAAGTTTCGGGGTGGGGATGTGGCTTTCCATCATTCTGCCGCCGGAAGGATGCGCCGGGCGTTTGCGGCCTGTTCGTTGTAATCCACCTGCCATTCGGTCGGGCCGTTTGATGGGCTGATCTGCACCGCCGTCACCTTGTATTCCGGGCAGTAGGTGGCCCAATCCGAATAATCGGTCGTGATCACGTTGGATTGGGTATCGGGGTGATGGAAGGTCGTGTAGACCACGCCCGGCGATACGCGATCCGTGATCGTTGCGCGCAGCGACGTGGAGCCGGAGCGTGAGGCGAGGTTGATCCACATGCCATCCTTGACGCCGCGTACTTCGGCGTCGTGGGGGTGGATTTCCAGCAGATCCTGATCGTGCCAGATCACATTCGCCGTGCGCCGCGTCTGTGCGCCGACGTTATACTGCGACAAGATGCGCCCGGTGGTCAGCAGCAGGGGAAAGCGCGGGCCGGTCTTTTCATCCGTCGCGATGTATTCGGTGCGGATGAACTTGCCCTTGCCGCGCACGAAGCCGTCGATGTGCATCAAGGGGGTGCCTTCCGGGGCTGTGTCATTGCAGGGCCACTGGATGGAGCCCAAAACCTCCAGCCGTTCATAGGACACGCCTGCAAAGCTGGGTGTCAGCAGGGCGATTTCGTCCATGATCTGGGTGGGATGCGTATAGGTCCAGCCCGCGCCCATCGCATTGGCGAGGAGTTGGGTCACTTCCCAGTCACCATAGCCGTTTTTCGGGGCCATCACCTTGCGGACGCGGTTTATGCGGCGTTCGGCGTTGGTGAAGGTGCCGTCCTTTTCCAAAAAGGATGATCCCGGCAGGAACACATGCGCATAGTTGGCGGTTTCGTTCAGGAACAGATCATGCACGATGACGCATTCCATCGCGGCAAGGCCTGCTGCCACATGTTTCGTATCGGGGTCGGATTGCAGGATGTCTTCGCCCTGGCAATACAGGCCCTTGAACGTGCCTTCAACCGCAGCGTCCAGCATGTTCGGGATGCGCAGGCCGGGTTCATTGTCGATCTTGACGCCCCACATTTCCTCGAACACGGCGCGCACGTCGTCATTTTTGACATGGCGGTAGCCGGGAAGTTCATGCGGGAACGACCCCATGTCGCAGGAACCCTGCACGTTGTTCTGCCCGCGCAAGGGGTTCACGCCGACGCCGGGCCGACCGATGTTCCCAGTAAGCATGGCCAAGTTGGCGATGGCGATGACGGTGGTGGAACCTTGGGAGTGTTCGGTGACCCCCAGACCGTAATAGATCGATCCGTTCCCGCCGGTGGCAAACAACCGTGCCGCCGCGCGCAGGTCGGCGGCGGGGACGCCGGTCAGCAGTTCCGTCGCCTCGGGGGAATGCTGGGGCTGGGTGATGAATTCGGCGTAATCCTGAAATTCGTCCCAGTCGCAGCGGGTGCGGATGAAATCTTCGTTCATCAAGCCTTCGGTCACGATCACATGCGCAAGGGCGGACACCACGGCTACGTTGGTACCGGGGCGCAGGGGCAGGTGATGCGACGCCTTGACATGCGGGCCGTCGATGATGTCGATCCGGCGCGGGTCGATCACGATCAGTTTGGCCCCCTGACGCAGGCGTTTCTTCAGGCGGCTGGCAAAGACCGGGTGCCCATCGGTCGGGTTGGCCCCGATGATGATCACCACGTCGGTCTGTTCGACGGAATCGAAGTCCTGGGTGCCTGCCGACGTGCCGAAGGTCTGGCCAAGGCCGTAGCCGGTGGGCGAATGGCAGACGCGGGCGCAGGTATCGGTATTGTTGTTCATGAAGACAGCGCGGGTCAGTTTCTGGACGAGGTAAGCCTCTTCATTGGTGCAGCGGCTGCTGGTGATGACCCCCACCGAATTGCGCCCGTATTTTTCCTGAATGCCGCGCATCCGGTTGGCGGTGAATTCCATCGCTTGCGCCCAGGACACTTCCTGCCAGGGGTCATTGATATTCTCGCGGATCATCGGGTTCAGGATGCGGTCCTTGTGGCTGGCATAGCCATAGGCAAAGCGCCCCTTGACGCAGGAATGACCCCGGTTCGCCTTGCCATTTTTATAGGGGACCATGCGGACCAGTTCGTCGCCGCGCATTTCGGCCTTGAAGCTGCACCCGACGCCGCAATAGGCGCAGGTGGTAATGACCGACCGTTCCGGCGTGCCGATGTCGATCACCGATTTTTCCTGAAGGGTTGCCGTCGGGCAGGCGGCCACGCAGGCCCCGCAGGAGACGCAATCCGATTCGAGGAAAGTGTCACCCGACATGCCCGCCGACACCCGGCTGTTGAAACCGCTGCCTTCGATGGTCAGCGCGAAGGTGCCCTGCACTTCCTCGCAGGCGCGGACACAGCGGGAACAGACGATGCATTTGGCGGGGTCGTAGGTGAAATAAGGATTGCTGTCGTCTTTAGGGATGAACTGGGGGTTGGCCTCGCCGCTGGTGTTCTTGGCCTTGAAATGGGTATCGACCGCGTCATACCGGACATCGCGCAGGCCGACGGCCCCCGCCATATCCTGCAATTCGCAGTCGCCGTTGGCCGAACAGGTCAGACAATCGAGCGGGTGGTCGGAGATATACAACTCCATCACGCCGCGACGCAGTTGTTTCAGTCTGGTGTTCTGGGTGTGGACCTTGAGGCCGGGGGCAACGGGCGTGGTGCAGGAGGCGGGCGTGCCGTTGCGGCCTTCGATTTCGACAAGACACAGGCGGCAGGACCCGAAGGCGTCGATGCTGTCGGTCGCGCAGAGTTTGGGGACCGAAATGCCTGCGGTGGCCGCCGCGCGCATGATGCTGGTGCCTTCGGGCACGGTCACGTCAAAGCCGTCGATGGTCAATGTGACCATCAGTTTGGATTTGGCCGCAGGGGTGCCGAAATCGCGGTCGGGAAGGATGAAATCTTTCATTCGGCGGCTTCCTTTTGGCGGGCGAAATCATCAGGGAAATGGGTCAGGGCGGACATCACGGGATAGGGGGTAAATCCCCCCAAGGCGCACAGTGACCCGGCCTTCATCGTGTTGCACAGATCGGTCAGCAGTGGGATGGCAGCAGGATCGCCGCGCGCGATGCGGTCAATCGTTTCGGCCCCGCGCACAGCGCCGATGCGGCAGGGGGTGCATTTGCCGCAGGATTCGATGGCGCAGAATTCCATGGCGAAACGGGCCTGCTTCAGCATGTCGGCGGTATCGTCGAACACTACGATCCCGGCATGGCCAATCAAACCTTCCTTCGCGCCGAATTCTTCATAGCCAAAGGGCGTGTCGAACATCGCGCGGGGGAAATACGCACCCAAGGGGCCACCGACCTGCACCGCCTTGACCGGGCGACCTGTGGCGGAGCCGCCGGCAATATCATCGACAATCTGGCCAAGGGTCAGGCCGAAGGCGACCTCATACAGACCGCCGTGTTTCACGTTTCCGGCGATCTGCAGGGGGATGGTGCCGCGCGATCGGCCAAGGCCGAAGTCTTTGTAGAAAGCGGCACCGCGTTCGAGGATCACCGGGATGGTGGCCAGGCTGATGACGTTGTTCACGACTGTGGGCTTGCCCAGAAACCCTTCGAGTGCGGGAAGGGGCGGTTTTGCGCGGACCACGCCGCGTTTGCCTTCAAGTGAATTCAGCAGGCTGGTTTCCTCGCCACAGACATAAGCACCGGCACCGACGCGGATTTCGATGTCGAAGGCGATGCCGGACCCGAGGACTGACGATCCGAGCATGCCCGCAGGGCGGGCGAGGGTGACCGCCTTCTGCATAACGTCAATCGCATCGGTGTATTCCGAACGGATATACACATATCCTTTGGTCGCGCCCACCGCGATGCCGGCAATCACCATGCCTTCGATCAGGGTAAAGGGGTCGCCTTCCATGATCATGCGGTCGGCGAAGGTGCCGCTGTCGCCTTCATCGGCGTTGCAGACGATATATTTCTGATCGGCGTCGGCCCCCGCCACGGTTTTCCATTTGATGCCCGTGGGAAACCCCGCCCCGCCGCGCCCGCGCAGGCCGCTGTCGGTGATTTCGGTGACCACCGCATCGCCGCCCATCGCGAGTGCGCGGGTCAGACCGATCAGCCCGCCATGCGCGCGGTAATCGTCGAGCGACAGGGGATCGGTCACGCCGCAGCGCGCGAAGGTCAGGCGGGTCTGGCCGCGCATCCAGGGCAGGTCATCGGTGGGGCCAAGCCCCGATGGCGCATCGAACAGCGTTGCCACGGCAGCCGCCGTCAACGGGCCGTGCGCATGGCGAATGCCGTCCACCTCAACCTCCGCGAGGGGTTCCAGCCAGACCATGCCGCGCGATCCGACGCGCACCAGTTCCAGCGTGACGCCCCGACGCGCCGCCTCGGCCAGCAAAGCCGCCTCGACTGCGTCCACACCCAGGGCCTTGGCGACCGCGTCACAGGAAAGATAAAGCTTCATACCCCACACTCCGCCACAATCGCGTCAAACCGTGCTGCGTTGACCCGGCCCACCACCCGGCCGTCGATCAGCGCGGCGGGCGCGCAGGCGCACAGGCCGAGGCAGAACACGGGCTCCAGCGTCACTGCGCCATCCGCCGTTGTGCCGTGAAAATCCACGCCCAGCCGCGCCTTGGCGTGATCGGCCAAGGCATCTGCACCCATCGCCTGACACGCCTCGGCCCGGCAGAGTTTCACCACATGGCGACCTGCAGGTTCCGTGCGGAAATCGTGATAAAAGCTCATCACGCCATGCACTTCGGCCCGGCTGAGGTTCAGCGATTTGGCGATGATCGGCAGTGCGGGTTGGGGCACAAATCCGAAGTCCGCCTGCACCGCATGCAAGATCGGCAGCAGCGGGCCTTCGAGCCCTTGATGCGCCGCCAGAATGGCCGCAACCCGCCCTGTCAAATCCGCGTCGCTGATCGTGCCCTGAACTGTCATCGCTGCCCTATCGGTCGCTGGCCCGCGCGCGCGGGGTGTGAATACCGTTGTGCACCAGATGATAGGAATTTCAATAGCAAAGAGCCGTTGATCAATAGATCGCGTCTATCAAGCGGCTGCGTCAGAGGCGAGGCGACGCCCTTCTGCCAGCAGTGCCTCCAGCAGGGGTGTGTGCGGCTCACGGAATGCGGCAATCAGGCCGACCTGATGTTCCGCCTCGGGGCCCACAATCGGGATCGCCTGAAGGCCGCCCCCGGTGGCGAACAGATCAGCCAGTTTTTTCGGCAGGATGCTGGCCCATTTCCCGGTCATCACATGCGCGAGCAGGGCCACCGTTGAATTTGATTCGACCGACGGGACCACCACGCCCCCCGCCTCGGCCAAGTGCTGGTTCACGATGCGGCGGTTCTGCATGTCGCCCGTCAGCAGGCACAGTGGCAGCCCCGACAGTTCCCCCCATGTCACTGATTGGCGCCCTTGAAAGCCCAGATCGGGCGCACAGAGCAGGCGGTAGAATTCGGAATACAGCGGCACCTGCACGACGCGGCCCAAGGGTTCATTGTCGAGGTAGGTGATCCCCGCCTCCAGCTCCAGCCGTTCGATCCCGGCCAGAATTTCGGCGCTGGTGCGCGACAGGATCGTGACACGCACATTCGGGTGCCGCCGGGTGAAAGGCGTGGTCAGGTCGGCGACCATGGGCAGGGCGGTCGGGATCACCCCGATCCGCAGGTTGCCAGACAGACCCGCGCGCACCGACCGCATTTCATCGCGCAGGGCGCGGGCATCGCCCACGATGCGGCGCGCCCATTCCAGCACCCGCGCGCCTTCGGGGGTGAGGCCCTGAAAGCGGCTGCCCCGGAACACGAGTTGCACCCCAAGCTGATCCTCCAGCTGTTTGATAGCTGATGATAGGGTGGGTTGCGTGACGCGGCACACCGCGGCGGCGCGGCCAAAGTGACGTTCGTTCGCCAAGGCAAGGAACATTTCCAGTTTGTCGATCATGCCACAGTCTTTGCAGCAAAGACCGGGTGCTGCAAGAATTGCCACCGGGTTGGTTGCTCCGCACGGTGCTGCGCCCTACATCTGGGGCATGAAACAGTTCATCCCCTTTCTGAAACGTCCCCCCCTTGTCGCGGTCGTGCGCCTGCAGGGCACCATCGCTGCATCGGGACGCAGCAGCCTGTCCGACGCCGCCCTTGCCCCGGTGCTGGAGCGTGCCTTTGCCAGGGGCAAACCCAAGGCGATTGCGTTGCTGATCAATTCGCCCGGCGGATCGCCTGCGCAAAGCAGCCTGATCGCGGCGCGCATCCGGCGACTGGCGGCGGAAAAGGAAATTGAGGTTCACGCCTTTGTGGAGGATGTGGCAGCGTCGGGTGGTTATTGGCTGGCCTGTGCAGCGGACAGGATCTGGGTGGATCAAACGTCCATTGTAGGGTCTATCGGGGTGATCTTTGCCAGCTTCGGCTTTCCCGAATTCATGAAGAAACAGGGGATTGAGCGGCGGGTGGTGACGGCGGGCAAGTCGAAATCCCTGGCCGATCCGTTCCTGCCGGAAAAGCCGGAGGATGTGGAACGCCTGCGCGCCTTGCAAACGCCGATCCATCAGATGTTCATCGACCACGTGAAGGCGCGGCGGGGCGGGCGGATCGACCCTGCGGCAGACCTGTTCAATGCGGACATCTGGGTGGGCCAGCAATCGGTGGACAACGGGTTGACGGACGGCGTGGCGCATCTGGTGCCGAAGATGAAGGAAATCTTCGGCGACAAGGTGCGGTTTTCAGTCTATGGGCCGAAACGCAGTCTTTTCCAACGCTTTGGCGCGCAGGTTGTCAGCGATGCGATGGCGCAGATTGAAGATCGGGCGCTTTGGTCAAGGTTCGGGCTTTAGATGCTGATCAAAACCATTCTTCTTTTCCTGATCGCGATGGGTGTTCTGGCGCTGTTTGGGCGGCTGCGCTTTCCGCGCCTGTCCAAACGCGAGGGGAAAAAGACGGCGCTTCTGGCCAAACCGGAGATATGCCCTAGATGTGGGCGCTATCAGATTGGCAAGACGCACTGTGATTGCCAAGGCCCCAACAAAGGTTCCTGACCATGATCAGTTCCCCCGCCGCCCGGCGCGCGCTTGTCACCGGGGCGGCCCGACGGCTGGGGCGGGCGATGGCGCTTTATCTGGCGGGGCGGGGCTATGATGTCGCCGTTCATTATGCGGGTTCGGCGGATGAGGCCGCCGAAGTGGTGGCCGAAATCCGCGCGATGGGGCGCAAGGCGCTGGCCCTGCAGGCCGATCTGTTGAGCGAGGCGGACACAGGCAGCCTGATCGGACGGGCGACAGAGGCGTTGGGCGGGCCACTGACCGTTCTGGTGAACAATGCGTCTATTTTTGAATATGATAGCTTTGCCAGTGCGACACGTGCCAGCTGGGACCGGCATATGGACAGCAACCTGCGGGCCCCGTTCGTTCTGACGCAAGGGTTTGCCGCGCAGTGCACGCCGGCAGTGACCGACGATCAGGGGGAGCCTTTGGCGCAGGGCCTGATCGTGAACATGATTGATCAGAGGGTTCTGAAACTGACGCCGGAATTCACCACCTATACCCTTGCCAAGATGGGTCTTTGGGCGTTGACGCGCACTGCCGCCCAAGGGTTGGCCCCGCATGTCCGGGTGAACGCGATCGGGCCGGGGCCGACGCTGCAAGGGATGCGGCAAAGTTCCGATCATTTTGCGCGGCAGCGGGCCGCGACCATCCTGCAGCGCGGTGCGAATGCGTCGGATGTGACGGCCGCACTGGGGTATTTCATGGATGCGCCCGCCGTGACGGGGCAGTTGTTGTGCATTGACGGGGGGCAGCATCTGGCCTGGGCGACGCCCGATGTTCTGGGCTTGGAATAGAGTGAAATGTGGCCGCGCAATTAAGTTGTGCACTTTGCGTTCGGCCATCACGCGAACGTCATAATTTCCCTGACAAATCAGGGATTTGCCACCACAAAAGTTTTTTCCCTAATGCTATCAATGGGTTAAAAATATGCCTAATAATTAGGCATCTTCACGAACCCGCACGAATACAACGGAAATTCTGCCGCGCGCGAAGTTTGCCAGCAGGTTTATCCACAGAAACAGTGGACAGCTTTTCTCTTGCCGAAGGCGCGTTATCATTGCAGGCAGACCCGGGAATCGGGAAGGAAGACAAATGCAGGCCGAACCGTCCCTGACGGGACATGATCTGATCCAATCGATGCTGCGGTCGCTGGACAGCAGCCCTGGCGTCTACAGGATGCTGAACGCGGCGTCCGAGGTGCTGTATGTGGGCAAGGCGCGCAATCTGCGGGCGCGGGTGTCGAACTATGCGCGGCCTTCGGGGCATTCGGGCCGGATCGCGCGTATGATTCATGAGACGGCCAGCATGATGTTTCTGACAACGCGGACGGAAACCGAGGCGTTGCTGCTGGAACAGAACCTGATCAAGCAGCTGAAGCCGCGCTATAACGTGCTGTTGCGGGATGACAAAAGTTTTCCCAATATTCTGATTCCGACGGATCATCCGTTTCCGATGATCACAAAGCACCGGGGCAAGAAGTCGGTGCCGGGGGCGTATTTCGGGCCGTTTGCTAGTGCGGGGGCGGTGAACCGGACGCTGAACCAGCTGCAACGGGTGTTCCTGCTCCGGACCTGTTCGGATTCGATGTTTGAGGCGCGGACGCGACCGTGTCTTCTGTTCCAGATCAAGCGCTGTTCGGCACCCTGCGTGGGCAAGATCGGGGCGGCGGACTATGCGACGCTGGTGGCGGACGCGACAAAGTTTCTGGAAGGCAAGACGACGACAGTACAATCGAACCTTGCCGCGTCGATGACACTTGCGTCCGAGGCGATGGAATTTGAACGGGCAGCGGCATTGCGGGACCGGATCAAGGCGCTGACGCAGGTTCAGTCAGCGCAGGGGATCAACCCGCGCGGCGTGGCCGAGGCGGATGTGATCGCCCTTCATATGGATCAGGGGCATGCCTGCGTGCAAGTGTTCTTCATCCGGGCGAACCAAAGCTGGGGGAACCGGGATTTCTATCCGAAGACGGGTGCCGGGGCGGAGGCACCAGAGATCATGGAGGCGTTTCTGGCGCAGTTCTATGACGACAAGGAACCACCGCGCCTGATCCTACTATCGCACGGCGTGGATAACCCGGATCTTGTGACACAGCTTTTGTCGGACAGGGCGGGGCGCAAGGTGACGATGGGGGTGCCGCAACGAGGCGAAAAGGCAGAGCTGGTGGAAAACGCGGCGCGGAATGCACGGGAAAGTCTGGCGCGTAAAATGTCGGAATCGGCGACGCAGACGCGGTTGCTGGATGGGCTGGCCGAGGCGTTCGGGCTGGATGCGCCGCCGAAACGGATCGAGATTTATGACAACAGCCACATTCAGGGCACAAATGCGGTGGGGGGCATGGTGGTGGCGGGGACGGAAGGGTTCCTGAAATCGCAGTATCGCAAGTTCAACATCAAATCGGATGCAGGTGCCAACAGCGACGATTTCGGGATGATGAAAGAGGTGCTGACGCGCCGCTTTGAACGGCTGCTGAAGGAAGACCCGGAGCGGAACACGGATGTGTGGCCGGACCTGTTGCTGATCGACGGGGGGGCGGGGCAGATCAGTGCCGTAGCGCAGATCATGGCGGAACTTGGGGTGGATGACATTCCGTTCGTGGGGGTGGCGAAAGGCGTGGACAGGGATGCGGGCAAGGAAGAATTTCATCGTCCGGGCGTGCGCCCCTTTGCGCTGCGGATGAACGATCCGGTGCTGTATTTCGTGCAACGGCTGCGGGATGAGGCGCACCGCTGGGCCATCGGCGCGCATCGGGCAAAACGGTCAAAGGCGATCAGCGCAACACCTTTGGACGATATTGCAGGGGTCGGGGCGGCGCGCAAGAAGGCGCTGCTTGCGCATTTCGGATCGGCCAAGGCGGTGGCGCGGGCGGGTCTGAGTGACCTGACAGCGGTTGAGGGGATTTCCGAGGCGATGGCGAAAACCATCGCGGATTACTTTCACGAACGGGGTTAGGCGCGGGGTGAGGGTGATTGCCCCGTCGTTCCGAAAACAGGCGGGCGACTGCCCCCTGCACCGTCAAGCGGTCATTGCCCGGCGCTTTAGCACACCCTGTTTTCGCGGGGCTGCGGCGACTTTGGTAGGTGCGGTGGTCTGGAACGCGCCGTCGATGGCATCCGTCAGCGTGGTCACCGCGAAATCCGCCCCGAATTCTGCGGCTTCGGCCAGTTTTGCGGGGGCGACCTGTGCCACGCTGCGCTGCGTGTCACTGGCTGCACGAATAACGTCGGGCATGCCCCAGATCACCACCCCGACACGCAGTTTGGGGGCAAGACGCTTGATTCGCCGGATGTGCAGAAGCGAGGCGCGTGAGGGGATCGGGTCGAGAAAACACAGGATCAGGCAATCGGTTTCGCGCAAATTCAATACTGGGGCCCGGGCGGGGGACAGGTCAAGAAACGAATGGACACGGGTTTCTGCGCCCTCACCCTCCAGCACCTGGGCCAGCATTGATGCGGACACATTGTCAATCGCCCAGCGCCCGCCAACACAGGCGACACGCCAGCCGGACGGTGCGACTGCGGCCAAGGCTTGTTCATCCTCGGCGTTGTCATCCTCATCAGCCATGGCGGCCAAATCTTCGACCAGTGCCGCCGCGGTTGTTGCCAATCGGGTTTCCTGCGCTGCTGTCAGTACCCCGCGATCCCGATCGTCCTGGGCCAGCAACAGTGCCGGAATCGCCGAAACCTGGTAGAAATCAGCCAAGGTCGTTTCTTCCAGCGCCTCTTCTGCGCGAAAGGTCGCCTCAACCTGATCGCCCACCAGAAGGCGCTGATACAGGCGGGCATGCGGGGCCAGCACGGGTTCATCCCCGAACAGGATGTCGAACAGTTCAAACTGGGGGATGTGCCTGCCCAAGACCACCAGACAAACCGTCAGGGGTGTTGACAGGACCAGACCGAGGGGGCCCCAAAGAAAGGTCCAGAAAATTGCGGCAACGATGATCGCCAAAGGGCTGACGCCAGTGCGCGACCCATAAAGCCACGGCTCGATCACGTTCGATGTGACGAGCTCGACGACGCCGAACAAGGCAGCGGTCCACAGAACGGCCGACCAGTCGGGTGAGACGGCGAAGGCCAGAAACAGCGGAAAGGCGGCCGAAAGGGCCGATCCGATATAGGGCACGAACCGCAGGATCAGGGTCAGCATACCCCACAGGACGGCGTTGGGCACGCCGATCATCCATAGGCCGAGGGCAATCGGCACGGCATAGATCACATTGACGAGCAATTGGACCAGCAGGTAATTGGCGACGCGGGTTCCTGCCTCTTCCATCACTTGTGTCGTGCGGTGCAGATCGTTTGTGCCCACGAGGCGAATAAAGCGTTCGCGCAGTTGTTCGCGTTCCAGCAGCATGAAAATGACGACGACGATCACCAGTCCGCCAGTGGCAATCGGGCTGATCAGGGGCAGCACAAGGTTGGTCAGCAGATCCAAGGCAGAGGTATGTTCAACCACTTCGACAGGCATCGGTTTCTGTATGGGGGCATCGGCGCCGGGCATCGCCTGACCCACCTGGGCGTTGATCGCGGAGACCATTTCAGTCAGCCGTGACACGATGCTTCCCTCGCCGCCGGCCTCTTTCAGGCCGTCGACTTTGGCAATGATGTTGGCGCGGAATGTCGGGAAATTCTGGGCCAACTGCCCGATCTGGGTCGAGACGACAAAGGCAAACAGGGTCATGGCCGCCGCTGTTGCGGCAACGACGGTCAGCACCGTCCAGATCAGGGGCAGTCCGGTCTGGCGCAGCCGTGTGACAAGGGGCGACAAGGCGAAGGTGATCAGCATGGCAATTGCGAGCGGCAGAAAGATGTCCTGCGCCAGATACAAGACGACGGCGGCACCGACGATGGTTGCCATACGCGGCAGGGTCATGCGCCGAGGTTGGGCAAAGCCGTCGTCAGCGGTGGGATCGGCGGCAAGGACGGTCATTGAATGGCACCTGAAAGGAGGGGAAACGGCACTGATGCCGCAAGGCATGTCTGGTGGCGTCCAGGGTGATGACAGACATGCAAGTTGATCACTCCATCAGCGGGACACGTTGAAACGTGCCCGAACCTTAAAAGGTTCCACGCTTTTCCAGAAACAATGCGATCCTGCGGGATTGAGTGCTTTTCGCCGAACGCCGGGCGTCATTCTGCAAAGCCGCTTGCATTCACGCAAGCACAGAAAAAATGCGCCCGAAGGCGCATTCAGTATTTTCATGGTCCGATGTTCCTGGCGCGCCTATTCGTCGCCACCTTCATCGCCACCTTCATCGCCACCCGAGTCGTCCCCGCCTTCATCGCCACCCGAGTCGTCCCCGCCTTCGTCGCCGCCTTCGTCGCCGGTGACTTCTTCGTCACTGCCCGCGTCATCTGCCATCGCCTCGTCGTCGCTGGCGTCGTCGGTCATTTCGTCTTCTGCGGTTGCGTCGTCGGTGCTGTCATCGGCCATTTCATCTGTGGCCTCTGATTCCTCGGTTGCTTCATCGGTGATTTCGGTGGTTTCCTCGGTCACTTCGGACGTGAATTCCTCGGATGTCACGGTTTCTTCGATTGTCGTTTCAGATGACGAATATTCCTCGATCATCACTTCGGAATATTCACTGTAGAATTCAGAATAACTGAAGCCTTCGACGCTCCAGCTTTCCCAGCTTTCGACGGAAACGAAATCAATCTCTTCGGAATAAAGCACTTCGGTGATCGTGGTGTTGGCACTGCCGATGACGCCGTCGCGGTAGTAGTCAAACACCAGATCAAAGGTGCCGAGGCCGATCCAGTAGTACACGTAAGTATCCACATCAATCGGCGCCGTGATCTTTCTGCCCTTGATGTCCGACAGAATGTCGCCCGGTTCGATTCCATAGGTGTCGGCAACCCCGCCGTCCGCGACGGCGATCACCAGAACCCCGGTGTCCGACCCCGCCAGCGAAAATGCGCTGCGCACATCGGTGTTGATCGGCAGCAGCACCGCGTCGAGCGCGCGCGAGACATAGGGGTTCGGCAGCGCCGTCTCCGCATTCGCGGCCAAGGGGGCAAACAGGGTAGATGTGACGACAGAAATCGGCAGGGCGACTGCAGAGACAAGGGTGCGTGAGGGAACTAGAGGCATTTAAGATATCCGACTGTTGAAGGTGGGTCGTGAACACAATGTTCGACACAGGGACAAAAGACGTCCGATTGGGGCCGCATTATGGCGCAGACCTGTTCTGCCCCGCTTCAACCACAGTCTTTTTGGCATCAGCGGGAATGGCCGGGGCGCGGGGGGCCGATCGCTGCCTTCCCCCCTTTGCCGACACCTGCTATCTGTGCCGTCATGAAGTGGACGATCCCAAACACGCTGACCATTCTGCGCCTGTTCGCGGCACCTGGTGTTGCGGTGATGTTCCTGTATTTCCATCGCCCCTGGGCGGATTGGTTCGCGCTGACCCTGTTTGTGGGGGCGGCGGTCACGGACTGGTTCGACGGATATCTTGCGCGGCTGTGGAAACAGGAAAGCAAGTTCGGCGCGATGATGGACCCGATTGCCGACAAGGCGATGGTGGTGATCGCGATCATGGTGATCACGGGTTACAACGGGATGAACCCCTGGCTGATCCTGCCGGCGACGGTGATCCTGTTCCGCGAAGTGTTCGTGTCGGGTTTGCGGGAATTTCTGGGGGACAAGGCGGGGTTGTTGAAGGTGACGCCGCTGGCGAAGTGGAAGACCACGTTGCAGATGGTGGCGATTGCGGTCCTGTTTCTGGGAACCGGGCTTGAATATCTGAACGGGGTGGCGATGCAGGGGATGACGCCGGATCAGTACCTGGAGGCAGTGGCGGCGGGTACCGCCGACCCGATCCGGGCGTGCGGCAAACGGGACTGTGCATCCTATGCAAGTCTGGTGGGGCTTATCCTGATCTGGGTTGCGGCGGCGCTGACGGCGCTGACGGGGCTGGAGTATTTCCGCAAATCCCTGCCGTATCTGCGGGGAAGCAAGTGATAGATATACTGTATTTCGCTTGGGTGCGCGAACGCATCGGCCTGTCGCGCGAACGGCTGGAGACGCAGGCGAAAACCGTGAATGACCTGATCGCAGAACTGCGGGCGCGCGAAGACCGTTATGATCTGGCATTTTCCGATCTGGGCAGCCTGCGGGTGGCGCTGGATCAGGAATTGGCTGAGTTTGACGCGCCCCTGACCGGGGTGCGCGAGGTGGCGTTTTTTCCGCCTATGACAGGGGGCTGAGATGCGCCTGTCGGTGCAAGAGGCGGCGTTTGACGCGGGGAGGGAACTAAACGCCTTTACGGCTGGTGCTGCGGGTGCCGGGGCGGTGGTCAGTTTTAGCGGGATCGTGCGGGATACGGGCGGGGCGCTGAGCGCGATGGAGATTGAGCATTATCCGGGGATGACGGAACGCGCGATCAGCGTGATGATGGATCAGGCGATAGCGCGCTGGGATCTGACGGATGCGCTGGTGATCCACCGCTATGGGCGGCTGGAGCCGGGGCAAGCGATCATGATGGTGGCGACGGCGGCGGCGCACCGGGCGGTGGCGTTTGCGGCGGCGGATTTTCTGATGGATTACCTGAAATCGCGCGTGCCGTTCTGGAAAAAGGAAATCGGCCGGGACGGCGCGGTTTGGGTGGCTGCGACAGACGAGGACGAGGCGGCGCTGAGCCGCTGGTAGAACGTTCAGAGGGCCGTTTTTACGGCGGCCGTCGCGGGATCACCGGTGTTGGGCGTGCCTGCGGGTTCGATCAACAACAGATGTGTTTCAACATCGGCGCGCGGGCGGTGCTGCATCCCTGTTGGCACAACGAAAACCTCGCCCGGTTTCACGCAGATGGTTTCCCCGGGCAGGTCGATAAACAATTCGCCCTGCAGTATCATGAAGAAATCATCGGTGTCGGGGTGATGGTGCCAGACGAAATCACCCAGAACCTTGACCACCATAAGATCGTGGCCGTTGAACGCGCCCACGATCTTTGGAGAATAGGTCTCAGTGAACGCGGCAAGTTTTGCTGCGAGATTGATCGGCTGCAAGGCATCTGTCCCGGTGTGGCGCAACTGTCGCGGCGCGCCACGACAAGGTAAAGTGTGTCAGATCAGAAATCAAACAACTCGCCCAGAAAGCTTTCCCGCCGCTTTTTCTTGTAACCGGAGCGGTAGTCATCGTCGTCGTCATACGACTGCGGCCTGCGCTGATCACGTGCGGCTTCGGTCGGGGGCTGTTGATAGACGGGGGGCTGTGGGCTGGCAGCCCGGGTTGCGGCGGGGGCCGGGGCATCGCCCGAGGCACGTTCGATGATCTTGTCCAATTCCCCACGGTCGAGCCAGACACCCCGGCATTTCGGGCAATAGTCGATTTCGACCCCATTGCGGTCGGCCATCACAAGCGTTTCATTGTCTACCGGGCAGCGCATCTGTGTCTTCCTCCATGTTTGGACCCTTTACATGGGAAGCCAATCGCGGGGTGCAAGTGTGTCGGCGGGAACATGCTTGCCAAAACCTGCGGTGCGCGGCAATGTCGCGGACAAGCCGTGGCGATGGCGTCGCCACAGGGGTGTTGTGCCCAAAGCCTGCGGGAAACTGCATAACGTCCTGTACGCCGGGACCTTTCGGGGTCTGCGGATGACCCCGGTCTTGAGGGTCTGATCATGAACCGCCCAGAACAATACCGATTTCACAACGGCCAGAAGGCCGTACTGCCGTTCGCACCGGAAGAATACGAGGACCGCCTTGGTGGCCTGCGCGACATCATGGAGTTGCACAGTCTGGACGCGATTGTCCTGACGTCGATGCACAACGTGGCCTATTATTCCGGGTTTCTTTATTGCAGTTTCGGTCGGCCCTATGCCTGTGTCGTCACCGCGACCGAGTGCGTGACCGTGAGCGCCGGCATTGATGCAGGGCAGCCGTGGCGCAGGTGCCATGGGGACAACATCACCTACACGGATTGGCAGCGGGATAATTTCTGGCGTGTGGTGGCGGGCATCACAGGAACGGGCAAGGCGGTGGGGTGCGAGGCGGATCACCTGACGATGCTGCAGGCCGAAAAACTGAACCATTTCCTGCAACCCGGTCGCGGGATGGATATTGCGCCTGCGACGATGCAGCAGCGCATGATGAAATCGCCCGCCGAGATTGCCCTGATCAAGGCGGGCGCACAGGTGGCGGACGTGGGGGGCCATGCGATCCGCGATGCGGTGCGGATCGGCGTGCGGGAAATCGACATTGCAATGGCAGGGCGTGACGCGATGGAGGCAGAGATTGCGAAACGTTTTCCGGATGCCGAATACCGCGACACCTGGGTGTGGTTTCAATCGGGGATCAATACGGACGGGGCGCATAATCCGGTGACGAGCCGCGTTCTGAAACGGGGCGATATCCTGTCGCTGAACTGTTTTCCGATGATCAGCGGCTATTACACGGCGCTGGAGCGCACGCTGTTCGTGGGCGAGGTGGATGCGGCATCGTCAAAAGTCTGGGAGGCGAATGTGGCGGCCCATGAATTCGGGATGGGTCTTTTGAAGCCGGGCAATTCCTGCGCGCAGATCACGGCGCAGATCAACGAATTTCTGGCAGAGCGCCAGATGCTGCAATACCGGACCTTTGGCTATGGCCACAGCTTTGGCGTGCTGTCGCATTACTACGGTCGCGAGGCGGGGCTGGAGCTGCGGGAAGACATCGACACGGTGCTGGAACCGGGGATGGTGATCAGCATGGAACCGATGCTGACGATTCCGCAGGGCCAACCGGGGGCAGGCGGTTACCGCGAGCACGACATCCTGGTGATCACGGAAGCGGGGAACGAGAACATCACCGGTTATCCCTATGGCCCGGAATTCAATGTCGTAGGGTAAGGCAACGGCAGAGCGGCATTGGTGGGCAGATTCGGGCTGAAGATGCAGCATTGGTGGCAACGGTGATGGTCTTTTTGCACAGGGAAGGGAATAACCCCTTGACGACGGTGCAGTCTAGGGCGTTTCCCTTACCTGATATTTTTCCCAAGCCCGAGGCTGCCCGCCGTGCTTTATATTCTGTCCCGACTGACCCCTCTTGCCCTGCTTTTGGCCCTTGCGGCCTGTGCCCCGCCGCCGCCACCCGGCGCGCCACCCGCTGTGCCGGGCTATGAGGGCATTCAGGATGGCGAGTTCTTTATCGCCCCGGTTCCCGCGAAATATCTGCCTGACCATGTGCGGCGGCAGGAAATCGGCTGGGTCGGGGATGAACAGCCGGGCGATATCGTGGTCGATACCCATGCCCGCGTCCTGTACTTCATGCTCGAACCGGGCAGGGCCATGCGCTATACCATCGCCGTCGGGCGTGAAGGGTTGGGATTTGCCGGAAATGGCAATATTCAGCGCAAACAGGAATGGCCAAGCTGGACCCCGACAGCCAATATGGTGCGCACAAGGCCCGATCTGTACGCGGCCTATGCCGGCGGCTTGCCGGGCGGGTTGACCAATCCGCTGGGGGCGCGCGCGATGTATCTTTACCGCGGGGGGCGTGACACTTATTTCCGCATTCACGGCACGCAGGAAGTGGCCTCGATCGGTCGTGCGACGTCTGCAGGCTGTATCCGGCTGTTCAATCAGGATGCGATTGATCTTTATAACCGGGTGCAGCTTGGCACCCGGGTTCACGTCCGCACATTGTCCGAATCGATCCAGTGGGAAGGTCAGTACATCGAAAATGCCGATGGTCTGATGGTCCGCTACAGCCCGCAAACGGCGGCGGCGGTGGAGCAGGAAAAAGCCACCCGCGCGCAAAGCTCGGCCATGTCGGCTGCTGCTGCGCGTGAGGCGGAACTGACAGGGACGGACCAGCAGGGCTAAGCCCCGGGCGAAATGCAAAAAAAGGGGGCGCCTGACATCTGTCAGGCGCCCCCTTTTGTTATCGCAAACTACCAGTCGATGTGCTCTTGGAAATCTGACAACAGGCGTTCCCAGGAATCGAGGGAATCGCGAAAGCTATCTTCGGTGATGCCCCCGCCCGCAAGGTTGATGTCCATTTCAAGATAGGGGTCGCCTTCGTCGTCGATATAGACCTTGCCGTACCTTTTGCGGGTGTTCCAGTCGTTCACCGAACTCATGTTCAGGGCGCTGTCCAGATCAAAGCCTGACGAAAACTGGATGGAGCTGCAGGCTTTTCCATCGGTGCAGCCGTAAAAATAGATCGAGAAATTCACACCGGCCGCCGCAGATTCGATCTTGGGATCGCCTGTGTCATCCTTGGTCAGTTCCGCGCGATAGCCGATATCCTTCAGCAGCCCCGCAATGGCCTGCGGATTTTCGGCAACGACGGGGGCCGCGAGCGCGGGGCATGCGCCACCAAGGGCAAGGATCAAGGAAAGGGCTTTCAGTTTCATCATGTCCTCCGGAAAAAACTGTGGTCATCGTGACGCGAGGTCAGGCATCGGTCAACAGGATTGGATGGACCTTTCGCAGGGGGAAACGGCCCTATCAGGTTCGGATGACATAATCTTTCAGTGTGGTTTCCAGCACTTCCCAAGTGCCGTCAAAGCCTGGCCGGATGATCCAGCTGTCGCCCGCGCGCAAGGTGACCGCCGCGCCATTGGCATCGGTCAGCACCGAGACGCCTTGCAGAATGCGCACGTATTCCCATTCGGTATAAGTCAGCCGCCATTTCCCGGGTGTCGATTGCCAGAGGCCACAATAGAGCCCGTCCCGGTCTTCGACATTCCATGTGGTATGAACGGGGTCGCCTGACAGCACCTTGGCCGGGTTGGGGCGTTCGACGACGGCAGGGACGGCGTCACGGGTCACCTGTTGGACAAGGGTCATGGGCCGGGCCTTTCTGATTGCATCCGGGACGGACTATTTTCGGCTGAGACTGGGCCACAGACGCTTGCGTCCGTCAATGCGGGGCTTGCGCGGCGGCAAAGACGTTCAAACGGCTGGTGCGTGCAGCGGGGTGCCGATAGACTGGGACGAACAGAATGCCGAAAGCAGGTCAGAAGAGATGAGCGCAAGTTCCCCCGTCCGCCCGGTTCTTCCCGCCGATATCATGGCGCACAAAGGCGGCACCCCGTTGGTGGTTTTGACGGCGTACACGACGCCCATGGCGCGGCTGGTGGATCCGCATTGCGATATTGCACTGGTGGGAGACAGTCTGGGGATGGTGCTGCATGGCCTGCCGTCAACTGTCGGGGTGACGATGGAGATGATGCTGCTGCACGGGCGCGCGGTGACGCGGGGCCTGACAAAGGCGATGGCGGTGATCGACATGCCGTTCGGCAGTTACGAGGAGGGGCCGGCATATGCCTTTCACAACGCAAGCCGCCTGATGGCGGAAACAGGCGCGCCTGCGGTGAAACTGGAAGGCGGCCAGCACATGGCCGAGACGATTGCGTTTCTGGTGGCTCGGGGCGTTCCGGTGATGGCGCATGTGGGACTGACGCCGCAATCGGTGAACACGCTGGGCGGTTACAAAGTGGTGGGGCGGGATGGCGAGGCTGCGAAAGTGATGGCGGATGCGGTGGCGGTGCAGGCGGCGGGGGCCTTTGCCGTGGTGCTGGAAAAGGTGCCCGAAGGTCTGTCAGGGGATATCACGCGCGCCTTGCGCATTCCGACCATCGGGATCGGGGCGGGGGTGGACTGCGACGGGCAGGTTCTGGTTGTGGATGACATGCTGGGATTGTTCACCGATTTCCGGCCGAAGTTCGTCAAACGCTATGCGGAACTGGGCCAGACTGCCTCCGATGCGATTGCGGCCTATGCGGCGGATGTGCGGGCGCGGGTCTTTCCGGGGCCGGAACATGCCTTTCCTGACGTTCTGCTAGCGCCAAAGGGTAAATCCTTGTGACCCCCATCCTGCGCAATGTGGCCGACCTGCGGGGGCGGGTTGCGGGTTGGCATGCCGCCGGCGACAGCGTCGCAGTGGTGCCGACGATGGGCGCACTGCATGCAGGGCATCTGGCGCTGGCGCGGGCTGCAAAGGCGGAATGCGACCGGGTGATCGTGACGATTTTCGTGAACCCGGCGCAGTTCAACAACCCGGAGGATCTGAAGAAATATCCCCGGACGGAAGATGCGGATGCCGCCTTGCTGGCGCAGGTGGGTGTGGATGTCATCTTTGCGCCGGATACCGCGGCGGTTTATCCGCCCGGTTTTGTGACCACGGTGATCGTCTCTGGTGTATCCAGCCCGTTGGAAGGCGAACGCAGGCCGGGGCATTTCGAAGGTGTGGCGACCGTGGTCGCAAAGCTGTTCGGGATGACGCAGGCGGACCGTGCCTATTTCGGGCAGAAAGACTGGCAGCAGTTGGCTGTGGTGCGGCGCATGGTGGCCGATCTGAATATGGCGGTGCATGTCGTGGGCGTGGAAACGGTGCGCGATGCGAACGGTCTGGCCCTGTCGTCGCGCAATGCGCGGCTGGCGGCACCCCTGCGGGTGCAGGCGGCAGGGCTGCACCGCGCGATGACGGAGGCGGCTGCCGCCATGACAGCGGGCGCCGATGCGGCGCGGGCGATGGACCGGGCGATTGCTGCGGTGATGGCGGCAGGCTTTGACAGCGTGGACTATCTGGAACTGCGCAGTGCCGATCGGCTGGAACCGATGGTCACCCCGGATCGCCCCGCACGGCTGTTGGCTGCCGCGTGGATCGGCGGGGTGCGCCTGATCGACAATATTCCGGTGGGTTGACCCTTACGCACGACGGCAAAACGTTTTTCGGATGACGCCTGCCTTTCAATTTGCGAAACTCCCCCCCATGTAAATCGCAATGACATTCACGCCGGGGGATACGATGGCCGACTTCGAGACGCAGATCCGCGAAAGCCAGGCCCAGGTGGCCGAAGCGCAAAGCAAGATTTCCGAAATCACCAGCCGGATCGAGGCGGCGCGCACCAAGCTGGATCAGGGCGAATCCGCCATCGATATCGAAAACGCGACCCTGACGGATGTGCACAAACACACCGACCTGATGAACGCGAATATCGCGGAACTGATCATGGGGCTGGACGATGTAACGGCGGGATTTTCGCGCGACTTTGACGAGATGCGGACGAAAACGGGGATGGAAAGCCTGATCGGGTTCTTTTCATCGGCGAAATCCGAATCGATGCGGCAGGAACGGCTGCGGGGGGCGTCGATTGACGACAAATTGCAGGATCTGATCGCGAAATCGGACGTGATCGTGAAACTGCTGCAAGGGCAGTTGGACCTGCTGAACGGGCAGAAGGGCAAGGTCGAGGCGAACCTGACCAGCACCCTGACCGAGCGTGAGGAAACCGTGGCGGTGCTGGAGGCGGTTCGGGCACAGATCGCGGGGATGGACCCGGAGATAATCGAGCTGGAGAACAAGATCAGCGTGGAACAGGACGCGGCGGCACGGACGCGGCTGGAATCGGATCTGGCGGAAGTGAACAAGCAGTTCAACGCGATGGTGCAGGACGAACAGGTGAAGCTGGCGAAAAGCCAGACGCTGGAGCGGTATATCGAAAAGGGCAAGACCTGGGTGGACAGCCTGCAAAATCAGGCGGCGACGCAGATGGTGCTGATCAACAAGCTGCAGACGGATACGAAGCAGCGGGTGGTGCTGTATGATGCGCTGACCTCGTCTTTGAAGACCGCACAGCAGCAGGACGTGGCGCACCGGATCAACGAAATCGGGGTGAAAACGGACCAGGAGGCGCAGTCGGCGATGGCGGCCATCGGGTCGGCGACGAACGCAAAAATGGCCGACATGCTGGAAGCGCATGAAGGGCATATGGTGTTCGCGCGCGAGATTCTGGCGCAGAAGGCGAAGGCGGATGAACGGTTCGCACGGCGGTTCGCGGCGATCATCGAGAAGCATGACAAGAATGAGTATGGGGCCTAAGTGGTCACGACCTCCCTTACAGACGATCATGCCGAACTTCACGACACTGCCGTCGCGCGGAGGTATTTTGCCAAGTTCGACCGCATCACCGGCCATCTAGGGCGCGTTGCGGCGGAGCTAGAGACGGAAGGGCGGTTGACGCGGCTGGAGGCGCGGCTTTTAGGGGGCTATGTCGGGCGGTTGGCCGCGACATTCCGGGCGTTGTCATGGAAATACCTGATGACCGGGCGGGGGGATGGTCCGTTGCCGGGGCGCCCGACTTTTGACCGGCACGAAAGCGGCTTTCCGGTTGCGCAGGAATTGATGGTGATGGCCGTCGATGCGCAGCAGGCGGACAAGCATCTGGCCGGAATGCCATCGGAAACTGATCTGAAGGACCGCATGATCCGCCAGATTGTGGGGGACTTGAGCATCCCCACGAAACTGCAGTTCGCGCTGTCGCAGCGCCTGTATTACGAGGCGCTGGCG
>JANMDH010000155.1:0-1575 GCA_031376195.1 Gemmobacter sp.
GGCCGGCCCCCGGACCCCCGGGATATTTCTGCCAATGAGAAATGAGAAGGAAAAGCGATGAGCAATCCGTTGTTGAACCCCTGGGGCGCCGCGTTCGGGCTGCCACCATTTGCCTTGATCCGGGACGAGGATTTCGGGCCGGCGTTCGAGGCGGCGCTGGGGGAGGCGCGGGCGGCGGTGGGGCTGGTGGCCGGGAACCCGGAGGGGCCGACATTTGCGAACACGATCGAGGCGATGGAGCAGGCGGAGGGGATGCTCGACCGGGTTTCGGGGGTGTTCTACAATCTGGCAGGGGCGGATTCGACAGAGGCGCGGGAGGCGCTGATGCGGGAACTGGCACCGAAGATGAGCGCGTATTCAAGCGAGATCACGAACAACCGAGCGCTTTTTCAGCGGATCGAGGCGCTGTGGGCGGGGCGCGAGGGGCTGGGGCTGACGGGGGAGCAGGGCCGGGTGCTGGAGTTGTACCGGCAGATGTTCGTGCGGGCGGGGGCGCGGCTGGAGGGGGCGGCGTCGACGCGGATGACGGCGGTGAAATCGCGGCTGGCGACCTTAGGGACGGCGTTCGGGCAGAACCTGCTGGCGGAGGAGCGGACATGGTTCATGGAACTGGGCGAGGGCGATCTGGAGGGGCTGCCGGCGTTCGTGGTGGATGCGGCAAGGGCGGCGGGGGCGGAGCGGGGATTGGGGCCGGTGGTGACGCTGAACCGGTCGCTGATCGTGCCGTTTTTGCAATTCAGCCCGAGGCGGGAATTGCGGCAGCGGGCCTATGAGGCCTGGGTGGCGCGGGGGGCGAACGGCAACGACCACGACAACCGGGGGATCGCGGCAGAAACCCTGAGCCTGCGGGAGGAGCGGGCGCGGTTGCTGGGCTATGGGTCTTTCGCGGATTTCAAGCTGGAACCGGAAATGGCAAAGACGCCGGGGGCGGTGCGGGATTTGCTGATGCGGGTGTGGGAATCGGCAAAGCGGAAGGCGGCGGCAGATGGGGCTGTGTTGCAGGGGATGATGCAGGCGGAGGGGGTGAATGGCGAGCTGGAGGCGTGGGACTGGCGGTATTATTCGGAAAAGCGGCGCAAGGTTGAGCATGATCTGGATGAGGCGGCGTTGAAGCCGTATCTGTCGCTGGAGGCGATGCTGGGGGCGCAGTTCGATTGCGCGCACCGGTTGTTCGGGCTGGAATTCCGGGAGATTGCGGGGCCGTTCTACCATGCGGATGTGCGGGGGTGGGAAGTGACGCGGAAAGGCGCGCATGTGGCGGTTTTCCTGGGGGATTATTTCGCAAGGGCATCGAAACGGTCGGGGGCGTGGTGTTCGGCAATGCGAAGCCAGAAGAAGCTGGGGGGCGATCAGCGACCTGTGGTGGTGAATGTGTGCAATTTCGCGAAGGGCGATCCGTGCCTGTTGTCTTATGACGACGCGCGGACGCTGTTGCACGAATTCGGGCATGCACTGCATCAGATGCTGTCGGACGTGACCTACGGCTTTATCAGCGGGACAAGCGTGGCGCGGGATTTCGTGGAATTGCCGAGCCAGCTGTATGAACACTGGCTGGAGGTGCCGGAGGTGCTGGAA
>JANMDH010000084.1:0-3023 GCA_031376195.1 Gemmobacter sp.
CGTCGCCTGTGCCTGCCCTTCAATCACAAGGCTTGACCCGCGCCGCCCCCGGAACGCGGCGCGCATCGTTTCCATATCATCCGCCGCCCCTTCGGGCAGGGGCACGATCAAACTGCCCAAGGGCGCATCACGATACACATCGCGCAAGGCGCATTCGACTTCCTGCAACAGGCTTGCCGTCAAGGGGGACCGTCGCAGCGGCGATTGGCCTGCCCATGGCGCAATGGGGTCGGACCCGATGCGCAGGTGCATCACCTCTGCCGCCAGAACCGTCACAGACCGCGCCCCGCCCGCCTCCGGCAGGTTTAGGCGGTAAGCGCGGGGGATGCCGTCGCGTGTTGATACATCCCAATCCGTCGCAGGCAACAAGCCCCTGTCGGTAATCAGCAGGACAGACTCGCCCCGCAACGCCGCCGACCGGGCAATCATTGCCATGGTGCGCCGGGTCAGCAGATCGGTGCCTTGAACGTCTGCAAGGGCAAAGCCGTTCTCCCAAAGGCTGACACACGCCTGCACCGTCGCGGTCAATTCGCCAATGCCCGTGCTGCCTGTAATGAACGAGGCGCGGGCGAGCATCACCTCTGCCGTATAGCCTGCCCCCGATGATCGGCGTTCCACCGCGGGCGATTTCTTAAACAACCAACCCAGCATCAAAGATACCTCATAATTGACGCCTTGCGGCGGCGGTTACGATCCTCACGGGCGCGTTCAATGTCGGTTTCCTGTGGCGTCTGCCAGCACCTGGCCTCAATCTGTGCGTCGGGATAGGCGGGGCGTGTGACGATGCTGATTTCCTCTAGGAAGGCGTTCTTCACTGTGCGCAGGATACTGTTGCCCGTGCGCTGGATCACCTCGGCACCCGGCAGACTCGCTGGAACGCGAAAGCCGGGGGACAGACCGATGATCAGGCCCGCCTTGATGCTGGAAAGCATGTCCGCGATGTAGGACACATTGGCCAGCGCCGGATCGATGCGCGCCTCGATCAACAGGGCGTCATCGGTGTCGGTCAGATCAAGCGTCCGGGCCCCAAGCGATGCCATCGGCTTTGCAAAATCATGCCCTGCCAGCAGGTGAATGTTCCGGTTACGGTGTTCAATGCGCATGTTGAACGCGCGCGGGGCAAAGACCTCTCGCAGTTCCGGCCCGCCGTTGCCTGCTGCGCGCAGGATAGTTTCGCGGCCATAAGGGAAGCGCCCCGAAAGGCGAGTTTCCCCGCCCTCCGTGCGCAACTCCAAACCCGCGTGATGGGCTGCCCAAAGCATCAGTTCACCTGCACCCCGGTCAGCACTTCCAACTGCGCCCCACGCGCCACGGTAACGTCTGCCGTGGTCAGGGCAGTCAGGCGCAGGCCACCCAATGCGGCATCACTGAATGGGTCGCGGATCAGGTCCACCGCCCCCCAGACACCCACAAAAGCAGGCGCCACGCCGCCTGCGTTCGTCGCCAGCACCGCCGGACAGGCAATCGGCGTTCCGGTCGGGGTTGGCAGGGCGTTCGGGGACATCGCTATGTTGGCCAGCGGAATATTCGCGATCATCCGATCCCACTCGGAAACAGCGGTGCCCGCGATCAAGGTGTTATCCATCTTGGCCCAGACCTCAGGCCGGATCAGCAGCTTGACCGCATCGGGCGATCCGGCAGCGTTCGCAGCCATGAAGCGGGCAATCGCCGCCCGGAACGCGCTCCAGGTCGCACCGGCTGCAATCGCGGTGGACGTGATGCCATAGGTGGCAACGCCTGTGATCAGACCCAAGGGTTCCCCCGATGCGCCCGCCCCCAGAAAGATCGCCTTATCCATCGCCGCCGCAATAGCGCCATTCATATCGCGCCGAACCGCATCTTCCAGCGCCGTGCCCGTCTGTTTCAGGGCCTTGCGGGAAATGGCCATGCGAATGCCCAGCGTGTTGTTCGGGGCCAATGCCTTGTCCACAGTTGTATAGGCGGTCGGACCCGCAACGGATCCTGCCTCCGTCGCCTGCCAGCCCGCCGTGATCGCGCTTGTGGTGACGGGCCATTCCTGCAAGCCCGCTTCAATCGCGATCATCTGGATACCCATCCGCGCCGCCACCGAATCTGGGAACAGGCGGTCAATGATCGGGTTCGTGGTCAACGGGTTCGGCGTGCCCGCCGCAATCGTGTTCCGGCGTTCCAGCGCGCCCCATGGCACGGGGATGCCACGATATCCGCCCGCGTTGCGCAGCTCCGTCACGATTTCCGCTGTGCGACCATCAATCGTGCGGCCTTCGTCAAGGGCAAGCGCCACCTGGCGCAATTCAAACCCGGCTATCAAAGCCGCCCATTCGACTGCCGACCGGGTTTCCAGATCGGCCCCAGCCTCGCGGCGCTCCGAATCCTCTGCAATCAAGGATGCGCGGTAGCGGGTTTCGTTCTGGCGGTATTCCTCATCCATGGTTTCCATAGACCGGATTTCATCCGCCGTTGCCTCGGTCTTACCGACCAGACCCGCAAGGGCTTGACGAATTTCCGACTGGCGGCGCGCGATCTTCACTGAATCAAGCATTTCTCATTCTCCAAAGTTAAGTTTCTGTTTCGGCTTTTGTGGTGTGCCCACGTCGCGCGACAGCGCATCGACAAGGCTCTGCCATTGCTGGCGAGTCTCCGAAGGCGGTTTGAAACCGCATTCGATTCGGGTTTTTTTGGTGTGGCAGGACGGGCAAAGCGCCTGCAGGTTCTCCGGCGCATAGGACAGTTCGGGGTGCGTCCGCACGGGCTGGATATGGTCCACCTCCAACCGCCCTGAGCAGCCACAATGCTTGCAGCGGAACCCGTCGCGTTCCAGAATGGCCATCCGCAACACCTTCCAGCGCGGGGTGCGGGTGATATGCCGGGAATGGCGGTGATGGTCTTTGCGGATGCCGATCATGCCCACGCCACCCGTGCCTTGGACTTTGGCCGGCCCGTGATCCGCGCGCCCTCTGCCACCGCCAGAACCGCCGCCGCCGCCGCATCAATTCGGCCATTGGAACGCGCCTTGGCGAGTTTCAGGTTATTGGCCGGGTCGC
>JANMDH010000166.1:0-2585 GCA_031376195.1 Gemmobacter sp.
CAGGGGTCGCGCGCCATCAACTGGGCCTGATTCTGGAAGGGGACCACCCTGCCCCACTGGGCTTTCGGCGCGAAGATATCGTTTACAACGGCCAAAGCGTCGGCATGATGACGAACTGTGTCTGGTCACCCCGGATGCAGGCGAATATCGGCTATGCGCTGATCGCGGCATCGGTGCCCGTCGGCCAGACGGTGCAACTGATCCGCGACAGCGGCCCGGTCGCCGCCCGTCTTGTTGATCTGCCGTTTCTGTAGGCCCGCGAAATGTCACACACCGCACCGCACAGCCACCCGCCATGGATCGCCCGCATCCGGCAACCCCTGTTCTGGGTGTTGTTTTATGCCGTCGTGATCGCGGCGTGGACAGCCCTTTACCTGATGGCCCGCGCCAAACCGCTGATGCTGGGGGATGCCGCAGATTTCTGGGCCTCGCTATGCCTCAGCGCCGCACAGATCGACCCGTTTGCCTTGTACGCCATGTGGGTCCTGATGGCGGCAGCCATGATGCTGCCCGGTTTTGTCCCCGCCTTGCGCGTGTTTGGCGACATTGCCCAGGTGAACGCTTCCGACACGCACAGCATGGTCGCCCTTGTCGCAGGCTATGCCGCGATCTGGCTGGGGTTTTCCACTGTGGCCACCGGATTGCAGATCCTGCTGTCACAGGCCGGATGGCTTGCCCCCGATGGCACCAGCCTCTCGCCCTGGCTGACCGCCCTCCTGCTGCTGGCGGCGGGGGCCTATCAGTTGTCCCTCGTCAAGGCTGCCTGCCTTTCAAAATGCCGCCACCCCCTTGTTTTCTTCCTGCAATACTGGAAACCCGGTCCTGCCCCCGCCTTCGGCATGGGCCTGCGGCTTGGCATGTACTGTGTCGGCTGCTGCTGGGCCTTGATGACCCTTGGATTTATCGGAGGTGCGATGAACCTATTGTGGATGGGGGCCACCACCCTGTTCATGACATTCGAAAAACTGCCCGATATCGGCACCCGCCTGACGAAACCGGCGGGCCTGATCCTGCTGGCACTGGGGGTCTGGATGTCCGTCCAGGCCCTGCAACCGATCTGACCCGAAGGAGGAAAGCCATGGCCGAAACACTGCCGGAATGGACGCTGAAAGGCGAACTGATCCTGAACTGCAACTGCACGGTGTTTTGCCCCTGCGTTGTCAGTCTGGGCAAACACCCCCCCACCGAAGGTTACTGTCAGGCATGGATGGGCGTGCGGATCGATCACGGGCATTTTGGTGGCGAAAACATCGGCGGGCTGAACATCGGCATGGTTCTGGACATCCCCGGCACCATGGGGCGCGGCAACTGGAAGGCCGCCGCCTATATTGATGACCGCGCAAGCGACAAGGCCTATGATGGCCTGCTCAGCATCTTTTCCGGCAAGGCGCGCGGCACGACCGGCCTGTTCTCCATGCTCGTGTCCGAATTCCTTGGCGCCCAACGCGCCCCCGTCAGCTTTGAAACCGAAGGACGCACCCGCCGCCTGACAGTGGGTAAGTTCATTCAGGGCGAAATCGAACCCATCGGTGGTCCGGATGCGGATAAAGAGGTGATGGTGACCAACACCGGCTACTGGATGGGCCCCGATATCACGGTGGCTCAGGCCACCAAAGGCCGGGTCCGTGCGCATGGCCGTGTCTGGGATTTCGAAGGCCGCTCGGCCGAGATTTGCCAGATCGACTGGCACGGTCCAAAGTAGCACCGGGGGCAGTCACAGGAACCAACGCGAGACGCAGTCAGCCGACGGGGGGGCGATGCAACATCATTACGATGCACCGGGCAAAAGCCGCGCGAATTTCGTGCCGCTCTCGCCCATTTCGTTCCTGAAACGCGCAGGCGTCGTCTATGCCGCGCGCCCTGCGGTCAGCTATGGCCACGTCACCCGCAGCTGGAACGACACCGCCACGCGCTGCCGTGCCATCGCCGCAGGCCTGCGCACGATGGGCGTCGGCGTGGGCGATACCGTCTCTGTCCTGTCGCCCAATACGCCCGCCCTGTTTGAGCTGCAGTTCGCCGTCCCGATGACCGGTGCCGTGCTGAACACCATCAACACCCGGCTGGAACCCGCCACCATCGCCTATATCCTGCAGCATTCCGACAGCAGGCTCGTCATCGCCGACACCCTGCTTTCGCCCCTGCTGCGCCACGCATTCGCCCTCAACGGCACAGCCCTTCCCGTCATCGACATCCTCGATCATCAGGCAGCGGGCACCCCGGGTTTTGGCCAGACAGACCTTGAAACCCTCGCCACCCGGCCCGATCCTGGCCCTTGGGAATTGCCGCAGGACGAATGGCAGGCGCTCGCCCTGAATTACACCTCCGGCACCTCCGGCCGGCCAAAGGGCGTGGTTTATCACCACCGGGGGGCCTATCTGATGGCAATGGCGACGGTCGCCGCCTGGGAATTGCCCCAGAACCCGACCTACCTGTCGGTTGTGCCGATGTTTCACTGCAACGGCTGGAACCACCCTTGGGCAATGGCCATTGTCGGCGGCCACACCATTTTCACCCGCGACCCCGACCCCGAACGCATGTTCCGCGCCATGACCGCACAGGGCGTCACCCATATGGGGGCCGCACCC
>JANMDH010000092.1:0-2335 GCA_031376195.1 Gemmobacter sp.
GATCGCCCGCCGCAAACACATCCGCGCGCCCCAGCGAAAACGTCGCGTAAATCTCGGCCGTCCATGTGCCGATTCCCGGCAAGGCCACCAAGGTGCGGATCACCTCCGGATCGGGCATCGCCACCAGCGCCTCATAGTCGATCCCCGCTTCGGCCAAGGCCCGCGCATACCGGATCTTCTGCCGGGACAGCCCGCAGCCCCGCAGTTCATCCTCGCTCGCCCGCGCCACCCGCCCCTGATCGGTCAATCCCGCCGCGTCCAGCCGCGCCCAGACCGCATCGGCCGACGCCACCGACACCTGCTGACTGACAATCGCCCCCAGCAGCGCCCCGAAGCCCCCCCCGCGCAGCCGCAGCGGCAGCGGCCCCGTCAGATCGAACGCCGCCGCAAAGCGCGCCTCCCGCGCCGTCAGCCACGCCATGCCTTCGGCGACGCAGGCATCACCCTGAATAATCCGTCCCACCATCCCGCCTGACTTCGCCTTTCATCCTGCTCCAAATATCCTCGCCGAAGGCAAGAAAGTTCCGCCGCAACACTTGGCGCGCGTCCCGCAAAGGTCTAGCCATGCCTCATGGATCAGATTTCCCCGCCAAATGACAGCATCGCCCGCCGCAATGTGATCGTGCTTGTCGCAGCCCAGGCCCTGCTGGGCGCGCAGATGCCGATGCTGTTCATCATCGCGGGGCTTGCCGGCAACAGCCTGGCCACCAATCACTGCTTTGCCACGCTGCCCATCACCTTCATGGTCCTCGGCTCCATGCTCACCGCCACGCCGATCTCTGCCATCATGCAGAAATACGGGCGACGCACCGGGTTCGTGATCGGAACCCTTGGCGGCATGGCCGGGGCCATCATCGGGGCCGCCGGGCTTTACCTTGCCAGCTTTCCCCTGTTCCTGCTCGGCGCGCTGGTCACCGGCATCTACATGTCCGCCCAAGGCTTCTACCGTTTCGCCGCCGTCGATACCGCGTCCGAGGCGTTTCGCCCCAAGGCGATTTCCTGGGTCATGGCGGGGGGGCTGCTTTCCGCCGTGCTTGGCCCGCAACTGGTGAAACTGACCAATGACGCCTTTGTCGTGCCGTTCCTCGGCACCTATCTTACCGTCATCGCGCTGAACATCCTCGGGATATTCCTGTTCGCCTTCCTGCGCATTCCCAAACCCGCCCCTGTCAATCCGGGCGATACCCGGGGGCGCAGCCGTTGGGAACTGCTCACCTCGCCCGTCATCGCCGTCTCTGTCATCTGCGCCACGGTCAGCTATGCGCTTATGAACCTTGTGATGACTTCGTCCCCGCTTGCGGTGGTCGGCTGCGGCTTTACCACCGCCAACGCCGCCGATGTCGTCGCCGCCCATGTCCTTGCAATGTACGCCCCCAGCTTTTTCACCGGGCACATCATCGCCCGCATCGGCGCGCCGCGTGTCGTGGCCATCGGCCTGTTCATCCTTGCCGGGGCGGGCATCGTCGCCCTGACCGGGATCGAGCTGTTTCAGTTCTTCGGTGCCCTGATCCTTCTGGGCCTTGGCTGGAATTTCGGGTTCATCGGGGCCACCGCGATGCTGACCGCCAACCACACCCCTGAGGAGCGGGGCCGCATGCAGGGCCTGAACGATCTGATCGTGTTCGGCGGCGTCACTTTGGCCTCGCTGTCGTCGGGCGGGTTGATGAACTGCTCCGGCGGCTCCGTGCAATCAGGCTGGAACGCGGTGAACCTGGCCATGCTGCCGTTCCTTGCACTGGCAGGCGGCGCGCTGATCTGGCTCGCTATGCGGGCGAAACCTGCGAATGCGTAACCTTTCCAGAAGGTTAATACCACATCGCATCACACTGTTATAATTGACTTTTACCGGCCTTGCACACGTGCAACATCACCATTTCCCCGTCATCGCCTGCCACACCAGCCGCCCCCGGCGGGAAAACTCCGACAATCCCATCCGGCCTTCCCGCACGCGCGCCGGATCGCGCAGCACCTGCGCCAGCAAAGCCCCCGTTTGCCAGCCTGCCAGCAGCGCGGGCCGTGCCACCGCCGGAACCGTGCCGCGCCCGGCCCGCGCCTGCGTCAGCCAATCAAGGCCCTGCCGCGCCAGTTCCGTCACGGAAACCGCGCCCAACGGCACCCTGCCCCGCGCCTCCAGCTCTGCCGCCGCCCGCAGGAACGCCGCCATCCCCGCCGCCCGCCCGTACGCCCGCACCGCCACCTCTGCCCCCGGCCCCGCCCCCAACGCCCGCGCCGCCAGCCACATCAGGCCGCCCGCCGTGTCGTCCAGATACGCCGCCAATTCCCCCGGCCCGAACCCATCCCGGTAAATATCCCACCGCCGCGCCGCGATCAGCCG
>JANMDH010000282.1:0-2071 GCA_031376195.1 Gemmobacter sp.
GCCTCGCCAGCCAAGGCCGCTCCGGGGACACCCGCTTTCCCTACCCACTCCGCAAGTGTTCCAAGCCCAGTCGAGATGGCTGCAAACCGTTTCAAGATTTCGGACGTGGTCGCCCCAGCTGTTGGATCGCGCCGCTTTAGCTCTTCTGCCAGCAAAGAGAAAAGTTCGGTAAGCAATTCTTGGCTGCTTCCAACCAACCAAGGCTGAAACTCCACAACGCCCGGCGGAGTATTTCGCTTCTTCAGATGCTCAAACGCCATCCCAACAAGGGAGGACTTCCCCGAACCCCAAGCCCCTTCAACCCCGATAACAAACCCTTCCGACAGGTCGTTCTGTGTGAACGCATCGGCAAGGTGCTTAGCGATTTCGGAGAACCCTAGCCGGTCGTGTTTCGGATCGCCAATCGGGCGATCACCGTCTAGGGTTTCGTTGGGGACATGATCGGGCATGGGGGCGATTCCTGTGAAGACTCACATTTGATCTGTTTTTGTTCTGGTGCAAGTGGCAGGGCGCGGGAAAAGGTAAACAGGCCGTTAACGATGAAGATTCAATCTTATGGAAAAGATCGCGCTATGATGCATCTTTTGGTTGCATTGCAGGCAGTCCTGCGCAAAAGTATAAGGGCAAGCAGCAAACTCGCTGTCGGTTGGTTGCACCACACCCCACCCACTCTCCCCGTGACCGACCGACAGCACCTTGCCCTTCCAGATGTTTTTCGCCAGAACAGGGCTGATCAGGTCAGTCACAGGTGATCCCATGCGTGCCAGAATTTATCAGCCTGCCAGAACGGCGATGCAGTCGGGAACGGCCAAGACAACGGGCTGGATCCTGGAATTTCAACCGGCCTCGGCGCGGGACGTGGACCCATTGATGGGCTGGACGTCAAGCGGGGACATGGAATCGCAAGTGCGGCTGCGGTTCGATACGGCCGAGGCGGCGCTGGCCTATGCCGCCGAAAAAGGGATCGAGGCGGATGTGGTGCAACCCAAACCGCGCAAGCCGATCATCCGGGCACGCGGCTATGGCGAAAACTTTGCGACCGACCGCAAAGGGGCCTGGACGCATTGACGATCACGATTGCGCAGGAAAGCCCGACTGGGGCTGATCTGACCCTGCTGATGACGCGGCACACGGCGGACATGCATTCCGACACGCCGCCCGAAAGCATCCACATGATGGATGCGGGGCAGCTGGCCGTGCCGGGCATATGGTTTTTCGTCATGCGCAACGGGGCGGAACCGGTGGGCATGGGCGCGTTCAAGCAGATCGACGCCGCCCACGCCGAGATTAAATCCATGCATGTGCTGATCGAACGTCGGGGTCAGGGCCTGTCGCGCCGGATGCTGGATCATCTGGTGTCGCAGGCACAGGCAAAGGGCTTTACCCGGCTGAGCCTGGAGACGGGAAGTCAGGCCATGTTCGCCCCGGCACGCGGATTGTATGCCAAGGCGGGATTTGCGGAATGCGGCCCGTTTGAGGGTTACAGCATCGATCCGAACAGTGTTTTCATGACACGGGTGCTTGCCTAAATCCCGCGCCTGCCGCAAAAGGCATCCGTGGTCCCATAGCTCAACTGGATAGAGCAGCCGACTTCTAATCGGCAGGTTGAGGGTTCGATTCCTTCTGGGACTACCACCCCAAGAAAATCTTGTGCGTTATCAATGTCTTGCAAAACAAGTTCCACCTTGGTTTTAGATAGTTTCCCTTCAGTGTTCTTGAGACGTTTCGCAGTGGCTGTTGCGTGGGCACACATAGTGTAGAATTCCTCGTCGCTAAAAATGTTTCGCGCCAAGTTTGCCATCCTTGTTACCAGTCTAACATTTTCGCGCGTATAGCCGATGGAGTTGTCGAGTCTGTCGAGGCTTGGAGCAAAGGGCGCACCAACGGCACGATCTTTTACTTCGTAGCGAAACAGCATACCAGTTAGGGCACATCTGCCATTCTGTTTGACAATCAGGTCTTTGATATCTGCCACCTGAAGAGTGTGGTCCGCTCCTGATATCTTAACCCGGTTTAGGCTATTGCGTATTAGTCGGAACAGGTAAGGATCTTGGGGCTTCTTTGCAGTTAG
>JANMDH010000361.1:0-3582 GCA_031376195.1 Gemmobacter sp.
ACCCGGTGAACGCCACCGTGAATCCTTCCGCTCCGCCGGGCTTGCCGCCGCTGCGGGCGGCGTCACCACTATCATCGCCCGGCCCGATACGAACCCCGCCATCGACACGCCGGAAACCCTGGAATTCGTTACCCGCCGCGCCGCCGAATCCCCCGTCCGCATCCGCCACATGGCCGCCTTGACCAAGGGCCGGGCGGGGCACGAGATGACCGAGATCGGCTTTCTGCTCGATGCCGGGGCCATTGCCTTTACCGATTGCGATCATGTGTCTACCGACCACAAAGCCCTGACCCGCGCGTTCACCTATGCGCGCGGTCTTGGCGCGCTGATCATCGGGCATCCGCAAGACCCCGGCCTGTCCAACGGGGCTGCCGTCACGTCCAGCAAGTTCGCCTCCCTGCGCGGTTTGCCCGGCGTTCACCCCATGGCCGAACGCATGGGGTTCGACCGCGACATGGCGTTGGTGGAAATGACAGGGGTCCGCTATCACGCCGATCAGATCACCTCCGCCCGCACCCTGCCCGCGCTGGAGCGTGCCAAGGCGAACGGTCTCGATGTAACGGCGGGGACCTCGATCCACCATCTGACCCTGAACGAACTGGACGTAGGCGACTACCGCACCTTCTTCAAGCTGACCCCGCCCCTGCGGTCCGAAGAAGACCGGCTGGCCATTGTCGCCGCCGTTGCTTCCGGTCTCATCGACATCATCAGTTCGATGCACACCCCGGCGGATGAGGAATCCAAACGCCTGCCATATGAAGAAGCGGCGTCGGGGGCCGTCGCCCTGCAAACCTTTCTGCCCGCCGCCATGCGCCTTTATCATGCGGGGGCGATCGACCTGCCCACCCTGTTCCGTGCCATGGCCCTGAACCCGGCGCGCAGGCTGGGCCTGCCGCAAGGGCGGCTGGCCCTTGGCGCGCCTGCCGATCTGGTGCTGTTTGATCCCGACGCGCCCTTCCTGCTCGACCGGTTCAAACTCCACTCGAAATCGAAGAACACACCGTTTGACGGGCAGCGCATGGAAGGTAAGGTGCGCGCAACCTATGTCGCGGGCGTGCAGGTTTTCGGGGAAAAGGGTTAGGGATGCCACTTTTGATAACAGATGCGGGCACGCTCGCCCTTGTCGCCGTCCTTGCCTATCTGGCAGGGGCCATCCCCTTTGGATTGCTGATCGCGCGGGCCTTGGGTCTGGGCGACATCCGCAAGATAGGGTCGGGCAACATCGGGGCCACGAACGTGTTGCGCACCGGCAATCGCGGCGCGGCGCTGGCCACCCTGCTGCTGGATGCGGCCAAGGGGGCCGCGGCGGTTCTGGCGGCACGCTGGATGCTGCCGGGGGCCGAGGATGCGGCGCAACTCGCGGGGCTTTCGGCGTTTCTGGGGCATCTGTTCCCGATCTGGCTGGGCTTTCGCGGCGGCAAGGGGGTGGCCACGTTTCTGGGTGTGCTCCTCGGGCTGAACCTCTGGGTTGGCCTTGGGGTCTGCGCAACATGGCTGATCTTTGCGCTTGTCACGCGCTATTCGTCACTTGCCGCCTTGGCCGCCGCCTCGTTTTCCACATTCTGGATGATCGGGCTCGGGCAGGACCGCATATTCCTGTTGGGGGTCGTCCTGACCATTCTGGTGATGTGGCGGCATGCGGCGAATATCAGACGACTGCGTGCCGGGACGGAATCCAAGATCGGCGCAAAGGCGTAGGGGTTTCAGTAACCGCCCGCCTTTGCCTCGCCCTCGCCATATGGCACCCAGACGGTTTTCACCTCGGTCGCCGCGCGCAAAAAGGCCGGGCCTTCGCCCATCGGCGACATCCAGTCGCGCGCCCGACCATCGCTCACCCATGTCCGCTTCAGGTTCCCGGCCGCTTCGCGTTCAACCATCCCCGACAGGTCCGCTGATCCGAAATACCACACTGCATCCACATCCATGTGCCCGGACAGCGTTTTGGCCAGATCAGCATGCGGTCCCGTGACGATATTGACGACGCCCGCAGGCACGTCCGAAGTTTCCAAAACCTGATAGAAATCGGTCATTGCCAGCGGCATGGCGTCGGACGGCACAAGGATACAGGTGTTGCCCATCGCAATCGCCGGTGCCATCAGGCTGACCGCCCCCAGCAAGGGGAAATCATCGGGGGCAACAGCCCCTATCACACCGCAGGGTTCGTTCATCGCCAGCGCGATCCCCCGGATCGGCACGGATTTCGCCGCACCGTCGAACTTGTCGGCCCAGGCGGCATAGGTGAACAGGCGCTGGATCGTCGCCTCCACTTCCGCCTCGCCACGCTGCCCCGTCATGTCCCGCAGGCGGGCGCTGAACTCTGCCGCCCGCGCCGACAGGTTTTCCGCGATGTAATGCAGGATCTGCCCGCGCAGGGCCGCCGTTGTATTGGCCCAGCCCTTGGCCGCATGCGCCGCCTCCACCGCATTGCGGATGTCCTTGCGGTTGCCCGTTCCGGCATGCCCCAGCAGTTTGCCGCGCCCTGACCAGACCGCCCGCGAATACCCCCCATCAGGCCGCGCCTGTTTGCCGCCGATGAACAACTTCGCCGTGCGGTCCAGCCCTTCGACGACAGCATCGCGCGGGGCGGCCACCGGGGCCACGGGTTTCAGCATCTTCGCCGCGCCCAGCGGTTTCAGATAGGCCCGCAAGCCTTCCCACCCGCCTTCGCGACCGAACCCCGATTCCCGCACCCCGCCAAAGCCCGCCGCCGCATCGAACAGGTTGGTCGCATTCACCCAGACCACGCCAGCCTTCAGTTTCGGCGCAATATCCAGTGCCAGATTGATATTCTCCGTCCACACCGTCGCCGCCAGCCCGAAACGCGTGTTGTTCGCCAGTTCCACCGCCTCGCCCGGTGTGCGGAACGTCATGCTCACCAGCACCGGCCCGAACACCTCTTCCTGCATCAGGGGGCTGGACGCCGACAGCCCGGTAATCAGGGTCGGCGGGTAATAGCAGCCCGCCGGCACCGGTGTTGCCGCCTGATATTTCTCGCCACCCGACGCATCGACCATCCGCGTGATCATGGCCAGTTGCACCGGGTCCACCATCGCGCCCACGTCGATGCACTTGTCCATGGGGTCGCCCAGACGCAGGCTGTCCATCCGGCGCTTCAGTTTCTCATGGAACCGCTCCGCCACGCCTTCCTGCACCAACAGGCGCGACCCGGCACAACAGACCTGCCCCCCGTTGAACCAGATCGCATCGACCAGCCCCTCGACAGCTGAATCGAGATCGGCATCGTCAAAAACGATATAGGGCGATTTCCCCCCCAGCTCCAACGTCAGCGCCTTGCCCGTGCCCGCCGTCGCCTCCCGTATCCGCCGCCCCACCGGGGTGCTGCCGGTGAAGGCGATCTTGTTCACATCCCCGTGGTCCACCATCGCCGCCCCCGTGGCCCCATCGCCCGTCACCACGTTCAGAACACCCTTCGGCAGGCCGGCCTCGCGGCTCAGTTCCGCGAACAAAAGGGCGGTCAGCGGCGTGTATTCGGCCGGCTTCAGAACAACCGTATTCCCCGCCGCCAGCGCAGGGGCGACTTTCCAGGCCAGCATCAACAGCGGAAAGTTCCACGGGATCACG
>JANMDH010000394.1:0-5181 GCA_031376195.1 Gemmobacter sp.
CCCTGCCAGCCCCCGCCCCGCAGCCCTGCCACGATCAGGGCCAGCACATCCCGCGTCGAAAACCGCCGCGCCTCGAACCGCTCCACCAGATCAATCAGGCTTCCGCTGCCCAGCGCCGCCTCCAGTTCCGCCAGCGCCCCCAGCGTCAACTTCGCCGCAAACCGCTTCCCGTCCAGCAGCACCGCCACTTCCCCCGCCCACGGATTAGCCATCCCCTTAAAGCGCCGTAAAGGTCAGCGCACCCGCACTGGCCAGCGTCATTTCATAGGTCGCCTCGCCATTGTGACTGCCCGCGTATTCCAGCGCGGAAATCTGGAACGCCCCCTCGATCACCCCGAAACTTGGGATGATCACCTGAAAATCCGGCACCTCGCCGTCAAAGAACACCTGTCGCGCCCGCCCGTCCGTGTTCGCATCCCGGAACACCCCCGAACCGCTGATCGCCGCCGTTTTCACGCCAGCCCCCCCCAGCAGTTCGCGCCAGCCCCCCTGACTTTCCAGGCTCGTCACATCCACTGTTTCCGCGTTGAAACTGATCCGCGTCGCCCGCAGGCCCGCCACCGTCTCGAACAGCCCGCCCCCCGTCATGTCCAGCTTGATCAGCAAATCCCTGCCGCTTTGCACTGCCATCATCATTCTCCATCTGCCAAAGATTGCCGCCCCGTAAGGTCAGTCCTGAACCCGCGCCCGAAATGTCATGTCGATCCGACGCGCCTCGCCCTCGTTCAACCGTCGCGCCACCGCCCGGCTGAACCGCAGGCTGACCACCCGCCCCCGTGCAGGCACCAGCGTCGCCCCGATCAGCGCGTCAGACACCGACACCGCCACCGCCTTCGCCGCCAGAAAACCCGCCGCATCCGTGATCACGCTGACGGTCAGCCGATGCTCCGCCCCGGCCCCTGTCTTGTCCGACGCATCCACCGCCTCTTCCGGCCCGATCAGAACGAACGTGCCGGTCCCACCCCCCGCAGGCGGCGCGTCGAACACCGCAACCCCCGGCACCTCTGCCACCAACCGCTGATAGATCGCCGCCTGCAAGGCCGCCGCCATCCCGTAACTCATACCGGCTCCTCCTCCCGCGCAAAGCAGGTCAGGTACTGCCCCCCCGCATCCCGTTCCGTCACCGCCAGAATACGGAACGCCCGCGCCCCCTCACGGAACCGCTGCCCCGCCTTGGGTCGCGATGGTGCCCCATCGCCTGCCCCCCGCACGGTTATCCGGTACGAAATTCCAGCCGTCACAATCGCCTCATTCGACGCCTCGCCGCCTGACCCCGAAACCACTTCCGCCCAAAGCGTGCCCAGCGCCGCCCACACCTCCGCAAAGCCGCCCGCCCCGTCCGGCGTCCGCACCTCGCCCTCCAGCACCAGCGCCCGCGTCAGATGCGGCCCCCTCATGCCGCACCCCCGCCCAGCACCCGCACCGTCCGCCAGCGGTCGATCAGGCTCACCACCCCGAACGGCAGCCCCGCCGCCGCCAGACCAGCCTCATGCCGATGCTCGTAATATTCCGCCGCCAGCAGCATCACCGCCTGCCCCAGATCCAGTGGCACCGCACTCCACGCCACCCCGAATCCCGCCTCGAACAACACCTCGATCCGTCCCCCGCTCGCCACCACCGGCAACGCCGTCCCCGTCGATACCAGCCGCGGCCTGTGCATGTCCGGCACCAGGCGGTATCGATCCGCCGCCACCACCATGCTGCCCCCGAACCCGTCCAGCATCGTCACCGAAACCACCGCCCCCACCGGTGCCAACGGCAGCGGCTGATCCCCCGCCCGCCGCCAATCCTCCAGCACCAGCCTGAACCGCCGCGTCAGCAGCGCCTTCCCGATCCGCGCCTCAATCGCGGCAATCGCCGCCCGCAGATGCCGCTCCACCAGCGCATCCTGAAATCCGTCATCCGCAAACCCCGTCCCCAGCCGCAGATGGTCCTTCAACCCCTGCACCGGCAACGCGCTGGCACCCACCACCGTCACTTCCGTCAACATCATCATCACTCTCCCGAAGTCCCCTGACGGCATGAAAGGGGCGCGCACCCCGCGCCGCTCGGACGGAGGGGGAAGCTGCTAGACGGCACGGCGGTGTTCCCACCACGGTGCGCGCCCCCGGCCCCGGCCCGGATTGGTCCGGGCCGGATCATCACGGTGCCCGTCAGGACACCGCGATCTTCAGCAGCTTGATCGCTGCGTAATCCGAAATATCGCCACCCACCCGCTTCAGCGCATAGAACAGCACATGCGGTTTCGCCGAAAACGGGTCGCGCAGGATCCGCACGTCCGGGCGTTCCGCAATGGTATAACCCGCCGCAAAATCACCGAACGCAATCGGATGGGCGTTCGCCGCCACATCCGGCATGTCCTCCGCGATCAGCACCGGATAGCCCAGCAACCGCGCCGGTTCCGCCGCCGCCAACCCGTCCGACCACATGAAACGCCCGTCCGCATCCTTCATCTTGCGCACGGCACCCGCCGTTTTCGAATTCATCACGAAGGTCGCATTGCCCCGGTAATCCGCCGCCAGCGCGTAAACCAGGTTCACGATGCAATCGACCGAATTTGTCGTCACGAAATCCGCCGCCGCTCCCGTCGGGATGTAGCCAAGGCTCCCCCAGGTCCAGCTTGCATTCGCCACCTTCGCCGGCAGCATGATCCCCTTCGGCTTATCCACCCCGTCCCCGTTCACAAAGGCCGATGCTTCTGCCCGCGTGAAACGTTCCGCGATCTTGCCCGCCAACCAGCCTTCCACGTCAAAGGCACTGTCATCCAGCAACCGCTGGCTCGCCTTCGGCATCGCCGACAATTGGTGCAGCCGGATCGAAATCCGCTCGATGGTCGGGGTCGCCGTTTCCGTGGTCGAGGTCGTTTCCGTCGCCCAGCCTGCTCCCACATCCGACCGGTCGATCAGCACGTCAAACGACGTCGCCTCCACATTCACCACATTCGCGATGCTGCGGATCGAACTGGTTGAACTCAGCATCGACTTGATCGTCTCCGCCGTTTTCGGGTCGATCAGAAACCCGCCGTCCGCTGATACCGCCGTGCTCAGCGCCTTGCCTTCCAGCACCAGCCCCCGCAGCCCGTCATCATCGCCTGAGCGCAGATAGGCGTTGAACGCCTTCGTATGCGGCACGTCCCCTTCGGCAGATGCCGACAGCGCCGGGCGCCCGTATGTCATCGTTTTCCGATCCAGCATGGTCATCCGCTCTTCCTGTTGTTTCAATGCAGTCTTGATCTCGGCCGCAAAGCCGTCGAACTCGTTCAGAAATCCCGTCATGGCGGCGCTCATCTCCGCCCCCGGTTGCTGGGCTTCAGACAAACCTGTCCCGCCCCGCGCCTTACGCTCGGTCATTTTCATCATCCTCAGGTTGCTACAAAGATCCCGTCCGCCTACCGCCGGGCGAGGGAGCGGCGCGCCTCCCGCATCGCTTGCGCCAGTGCCGCAAAGATGTCCGCGCCAGGATCGCTCTTGGCCGCCACCCGCGCCTCGGGAAGCATCGGGAATGTCACCAAAGACACCTCCCACAGTTCCAGCTCGGCCAGCACTCGCTGACCCTTGCCATCGCGTTCCGCCCGGACCGTCCGATACCCGATGGACAGCCCGTCAATCGCCCCCGCCCCCAGCAGCGCCGCCGCCTCCCGGCCCCGCGCCACATCCGGCAGGATGCGCCCCTTCACCCAAAGGCCCGTCGCATCCTCGCGCACAGCGTCCCAGACCCCGATCGGTTCCCCCGGATCATGCTGCCACAGCATCTTCACCCGCCGCCCCGCCACGGCCATCGCCTTCAGGCTTGCCGCATAGGCACCCCGCTGCACCACATCGCCGCCCTGATCCCGCCGCCCGAACACCGATGCATAGCCCTCGATCTCAAGCCCGTCCGTGATTTTCAGCCCCGCTTCCGCCGCCAGATACTTCCGCTCCGGTGCCCCGAATTTATCCTGATCGCCCATCGCTCACCTCGCCCATCCCGCCATCACCGCCTCGGCCCCCTGCGCCAGCAGGAACGCCGCTATCCCGTAAACCCCCACCCAAATCCGCTTTTCCAGCCGCTCCAGCGTGTCCTCCATCTGCCCCAGACGGTATTCCAGACCCGTCCAGCGTTCCTCCGCCACCCGCTCGTTCGCCTCCACCCGCGCCGATGTCGCATCGAAACTCTCGTACAGGTACCGCGATCCCTCGTCCGCCCTGCGCCCTGTCATTCCGCCTCCGGCTCGGGAATCGTCTCTGGCATGGGAACCGGCGGCAGCCCCAGCGCCGCCCGCTTTTCCCCGGCCGTCAGGAAATCCGCCGCCCCCACCCGCGCCCATTGCTGATCCCGCTCCACCGCCAAGGCGGGCACCTGATCCAGATCCGGCCGCAACTCCAGCATTTCCCCCGTGAACCCCGCCAGCCAATGCGACAGCGACGCCGTCACCTTCGCTGCCAGCGGCACCACCGTCAGCCGGAAAAACGCCCGGTTCGCCTCCTGATAATTCGCATAGGTCGCATCCCCCGGGATCCCCATCAGCATCGGCGGCACCCCGAACGCGATCGCGATTTCCCGCGCCGCCGCTTCCTTTGTCTTCTGAAACTCCATGTCGCTCGGGCTGAACCCCATCGGTTTCCAGTCAAGCCCCCCTTCCAGCAGCATCGGACGCCCAGCGTTCCGCGCCCCCTGGTGGTGCGCCTCCATCTCGCCCAGCAGCCGGTCATACTGATCCGCGCTCAGCGACGACTGCCCGTCCGCCCCCTTGGACACAATCGCCCCCGATGGCCGTGCCGCATTGTCCAGCAGCGCCTTCGACCAACGGCTTGCCGCCACATGCACATCAATCGCCACCGCTGCCGCCTGCAGCGGGCTGAACCCGTAATGGTCGTCCTGCGGGTGGAACGATCGGATATGACACACCGGCTGCACCCCCCCCGTCATGTCGAACCGATGCCGCTTCGCCCCCACCGTGTAATCATACGCCACCGGCCACCCGTCCGCCCCTGGCACCAGCGCCATCCGGTCGCTCCGCAACACATGCAGCTCCCCGGGCAGCGCACCCGCCCCCAGAACCGCCTCCACATACGCATTCCCCGACAGCAGCAACTGCGCATAAACCGCCTCCAGCAGTTCCGCCCGCCCCTGCATCCCGTTCGGCCGCCCCATCAGATCCAGCAACGGATGCACATCATACCGCCGGTCCGCATCCTGCAG
>JANMDH010000422.1:0-3626 GCA_031376195.1 Gemmobacter sp.
ACATCGATCCGCGTCATGGCCGACACCAGCATCAGATACTGGTTGAAACTGTCGGTGCCCCCCAGATGCCGTTGACCTGCAATCGTGCCCAGAACGGGCCGGACTGCCTCGGTCGGGATCAGGAACCCCGTTTCGGGCGTCACGGTGTCGCGCAGGCCGTCCCAATCCGATGCCACCACCGGCAGGCCCGCTGCCATCGCCTCGATTGGCGCAATGCCAAACGTTTCTTGAATGTTATCTATCGGGAACAGGAATATGTCAGCCGCCGACAAGGCCGGAACCCGCATCGCGTTATCCGGCGTGAACACATGGTGCAAAGGCACTTTCGGCATCAGCGCCACCGCCCCTTTAGTGAACACCTCGCGGCTGTAGCTCTCGGAATAGTCCCCGCACAAAGCCATGTGCAGTCGCATCCCCGCAGGAAGCCGCATCTGTGCTTCGGCCAGTGCCAGATACATCGGCAGCGGATCGAACTTGCCATGCGGCGACATCCGCGCAATTGTCAGGCACAGCACATCCCTTGGCGACATTCCCAGCTTTGCCCGCAGCGCCGCCCCGGCCGCCGGGTCTGGCGCGAAATCAGCGCAGTGAATACCCAGCGGGATCACCGGAAGCTGCGGGCGCGGCGGCACTTTACCAAACCGATCCTGCATTTGCGCGTCGATCAGGTCCATCTGCACAAGGATCGACGCCTGCACCGCCCGCGACGTGCAGATGATTGCATCCCATTCCATCTGCGGGGCCATGCGCAGCGCCCAGACCTGTTCCATCACCGCTTTGCTGGCCGTGGTGTGGGTGATCCCGCACACCGAATACCGTGTCGCCCCATGCGGCGCCCTGCGCCATATCTCTGGCGCAAGGCCCGGCGCAGAAAAGAACAATGTGCCCAACGGGGACAGCTTTTGAACCTCATCCAGCCGGACGCCGCGCGCAGGCAGCCCCGGCCGATGTTGCCCGGCCAGTGCCGCAAATGCCTTCAATTCGTTGTTGCTGTGGGCAAGGCCCACCAGTTCATCAACCTCCGCATGCTGCAGAAATCCACGCAGAAAACTTTCCCCCGCCATCCTGCGCCCGTTGATGCCTTTGCCCATCGGGTCATAACCATCGGCCGAAAACCAGATGCCCGCGTTGCGTGCCGCCTGACCCGGCCCCGTCATGCCCGTTTCATCCACAGCCAGGGCGTCGGCGACGCACGCCATTCCCACAACAGCAAAAACCGGTCGATGTCTGACAAACCCTCTGCCCAATCCGGCAGGCTGTCGGATGAAAACTGCCGCCCGATCCGGGTTACCTTGTGGGTCGCCGAAAACCGCCCCGCGATCCGGTCCGCCAGACCCGCATTGCCACCTTCATGCACCTCCACCAGAATATCCGCCCCCAACAGCGACGGGGCCATCACCGGGTCCAGCAGCGCATCTTCTGCCCCTTCAATGTCGCACAGGATCACCGATTTGCGCCCCGTGCAGATCGCGAAATCCGCATGCCCCACCTCGCCCCCGATTTCCAATCGGGCCTCCACCCCGTTCGCCGCCGCCAGCGCCCGGCACAGCGCCTGCGCCCGCATATCCGTGTCATGTGCCAGCACCCGGGCTTGCGGACACTTCAACGCCAGACCCACCGCATAATAGCCTTCCGCCGAACCAACGTTCAGGATCAGATCATAACGCCCTGCGACAATCGCGCTGATCACCGGGGTCAGCCCGGCCTCATATGCGCCCAGCAGGCGGGATGACCGCGATCCTTCCGCTGATCGCACCGGATAACGCATCCCCTTGAACGGCCCGGCCAGAACCACCTCGCCCGACCGTTTCACCAACGCGCCCTCCAGCACCTGCGCCCGCCATTTCGACAACAGCCGCAGCGCCGCGTTCAGGCGTTCGGGCGATGGCGGCCCGTCCATCAGGCGCAAGACGCCTTCCGTGGCCGATTGGGTCAGGGTTTTTGGTGGGTGGGTCATCTGGCATTTCCTTGGGGACTGCACTGTTCGCGGTCCCGCCGCATCCTGTCAAGCACCCCCCCGAACCTCGCCCGTCAATGCCGCATAAACCATCGGTATACCCTGCATAAACCAAAGGCGGATGGCACTGCCCCCCTGTAAACCCGGGTTTATTGACGCCCTGCCCGATGATCGCAATCTGCACCCACAAGTTCACTTATATCGGAGCATAAAGTGGTCGACATTCCCGGAAACTCTTCAACCACCGCCACCATCATCGGCAGTGGCACAACCCCATCCGCCCTTGAAACCAGCGGGGATATCGACTGGTTCCGCGTGGAACTGACAGGCGGTCTTACCTATGATTTCAAACTGACGGGCGACGGCAGTGCCAACACGCTCGATTCCGGCCGCATGCGCCTTGTCGATGCATCGGGTGCCACCGTCGGGATCACCGTTCAGAAGAACGGCCTGTTCAGCATTACCCCACCCGCCAACGGCACCTACTACATTTCCATCGAGGATTCCGGCGGCGATGGACTGGCCGAGGGCAATTACATCATCACCTCGCGCATGGACGACAGCATCGTCAACAACACGGCAACAACTGCGGCCATCACGGGCACAGGGACAACAACTGGCATGCTGGGTCAGGAACTGGATTCCGACTGGTATTCCGTCACGCTGGAGGCAGGCAAATCCTACAGCTTCAACCTGACAGGCACAGGGGGGGTCGGCTCGCTTGACAAAGGTTGGCTCAGCCTGCTTGACGGGTCCGGGGTCCGCATCGGCACCCGGGTCAGCAAAGATGGTTTCCTGACCTTTACCGCCACAAACAGCGGCACCTATTACATCAGTGTCGAAGACGGCACCAACGGCGACAAGATCGCTGCGGGCAATTTCCGCATCATTTCCGCCATGTCCGATACGGTCGTCAACAATTCCGATACCGACCAGACCCTTTCACTGGTCAGCCGTCTGCGCGGCACGATCGACGCGCGGGCCGATTCCGATTGGCATGATTTCGACACGCAGGCAGGCCGGACTTACACCATCACGCTGGCAGGTGATGGCGCTGCTGCCGCCCTTGCGGGAAAACGCCTGATCATCCGCGACGCGGGCGGCGATATCATCAGTTCCGACACCACCACCGCCGTGGGTGACAAGGCCGTGGTCAGCTTTACCGCCACAACCTCCGGCCCGGTCTACATCGACGTGCAAGGCTATGGCAATTCGACGGGCAGATTTCTGCTGTCCGCCACGTCGAATGCCCCCACATTGGTAGGCACCGCCAACGCCGATTATCTGGCAGGCGGTGCCAACGCCACGCGGATCACGGGCCTTGCCGGCAATGACCAGCTGTTTGGCAACGGCGGGCGGGACAGACTGGACGGCGGGGCGGGAAATGACACCCTGACCGGCGGCAGCGACAAGGACACGTTCATCTTTTCGCGCGGCGACGACAAGGATCGCATCCTGGATTTCAAAAACAACGTCGACACGGTCCGCCTTGAAGATCTGGGCGTCTCCTCCGTCCGTGCCGCGTTGTCCAAGGCCGATCAGGTGGGACGCCACGTGGTGTTCGACTTCGGTCAGGGCGATATCCTGACGGTGCTGAACGTGACCAAGGCGCAGTTGGCCGATGACCTGATCTTTGGCTAATTCTGCATCAAGGTTCCCGGCCCGCATC
>JANMDH010000444.1:0-5688 GCA_031376195.1 Gemmobacter sp.
TGCGCCGCCTTTGTTCGCGCCACCACATCGCCCATCGTATAGTTGCGCACATGCCCCATATGAATGCGCCCCGACGGATAGGGGAACATCTCCAGCACATAGTATTTCGGACGTGCCGGATCGCGCCGCGCCGTGAAAACCCCCGCCTCATCCCAGACGGCTTGCCATTGGCGTTCAATCGCGGCGGGGTCGTAACGTGACATCAGGGGGCAATCCTTGGAAAATCTGTTCGCGCGGGCTTACACCGCAGGCACTGCCTTGGTCCAGAGCGGGCGCACAGCGTTGGCGCAGGATTACAGCTTGCTGTCCTGAATGCGCAGTTCGCGCGCACGCGTCAGAATCGCATCCTCCACCGCGCGGGCAGTTTCGGGGGCCACGGCCTGACCGTTTGATCCCACAAGCGACACTTTCAGGGATCGCGCATCCAGCGCCGGGTCCTGCACATAGATCGTCGCGCGGTACGACCGCCCCCCGCCGGGTGGCGTGCCAAGGCCCGTCACGATCACCCCCGTGAACGGATCAACCGATTGGATAGGCAGGAAATTCAGCACGTCGAGCGAGGCATTCCAAAGGTATTTGTTCACCTCGACCGTCGTGTTCGGATCGTCCGCGTTTGAAAACAGATCCCAGATCGTGCTGCCTTTTTTGTCTTCGCCATTGATCCGCGCCAGATTGTCCTGCTGGGCCCGCACGGCCTGACGCTGCTGGAACTGCGCGTCTGATGGGATACCGCTGCGCGGCCCCCCGAACAGATTGAACCCGCCCCCGCCGCCACAGGCAGCAAGTGCCAGGATCAGGCTGAAAGGCACAACTGCGCGGACCGTACGGTGCAAAGGCATTCAATTTCCTCGGATAGCGTCTTGGCTGTCTAGCCGAGCCTGCAAGGCCGGACAAGGATTTTCCCCACCATCGCCATGCCCGCGCCACGGAACCGCCTTTGACTGCTTGGTATGTGGCCTTGGGCTGTCGATTTTACGCGCATTCAGGCACACAAACTGACTGTGGCTTTGCTGCACCATAAATCACGTCTTTCCCGGGCGACCCGGTCGGAACATTGCAATTGACCGTCCAAGGATGGAAATAGGGGCATACCCAATTCGGAGTCCCCTGAATTGGGCCGCACCTTGAGAAAGAGGGAAAAACATGAAAAAGATTCTTCTCGCCACGACGCTGCTTGCTGGCTTCGCAGGCGCAGCTTCGGCTGAAGTGGCTCTGTCGGGCGACGCTCGTATGGGTATCATCTCTGATTTCGGTCCTGATGACGGCGCAGTGTTCACTTCCCGCGCTCGCGTGAAGTTCTCGATGTCCGGCACCACGGATGGCGGCCTTGAGTTTGGCGCAGAATTCCGCGCTGACAATGCCGACGCCGGTGATGATGGTCTTGGCGGCGCAGAAAAAGGCCAGGCTGGCAAAGTGTTCATCAAAGGCGCTTTCGGCACCTTGTCGATGGGCGATGTTGACGGCGCTGCCCTGGCAGCAGTGGGCGATGTCGACGGCGTTGGCTTGACCGGCCTCGGCGACTTCAACGAATCAGTATATTTGTCGCGCAGCGACATTGATCCGTCCGTCCTGTACGAATACTCGACTGGCAACCTCGCGTTCTACGCATCGGCAAGCCAGCGTGAAGAAGCAGCAGCTGATGTTCTGGCATTGGGTGCAAAATATTCGACAGACGCGTTCACAGTCGCTCTCGGCTATGAAACAGGCGATTTTGGCGCAGCCAGTGTTGACCACCTGATCATCGGTGCGTCGACCACGTTCTCGAACGTGACGCTGAAGGCAAAGTACGGCATGGCAGACCTTGGCGGTGCTGACGACGCAACGCAAATGGCTGTTTCCGCAACCTACGCTATGGATGCGCTTGCAGCGACCATCTTCTACAACGACGAAGATGACTTCAACACGACCAAAGCGTTCGGCATCGGTGCTTCGTACGATCTGGGCGGCGGCGCTTCGGTGAAAGCCGGTTACGTGAACGTCGACTCGAGCATTGCAGGCGTCGAAGATGACGACGCGTTCGACCTTGGTATCGCGATGGAGTTCTGATCCTAACCGATCAGGCTTTCGGAAAGGCGGGCCAGTGGCCCGCCTTTTCATTTGTGGGGGGAATGGCATGGGATTGATCGACATACAGGCACGGGTGGCGGCGGCAGCACAAACCGCCGGTCGGGATCCGGCGTCAGTGATCCTGATCGCCGTCTCCAAAGTGCAGCCCCTTGACAGGGTGACGGCGGCCTTGACCGCAGGCCACCGCGTTTTCGGCGAAAACTACGTTCAGGAAGCGGCGGGCAAATGGCCCGACCTGCGCAGCCTTTTCAGCTCCGTCCAGGTTCACATGATCGGCCCCTTGCAGACCAACAAGGCCAAGGTCGCCATTGATCTGTTCGATGCGATCCACACGCTCGACCGCCCCTCCCTCGCCGATAAACTCGCCCGTCTCGTCCAGGAACGCGGCACCTGTCCCCCGCTCTTCGTCCAAGTCAACACCGGGATGGAGCCGCAAAAGGCAGGCATCCTGCCCGACGACACCGACGCCTTCATCGCCAGCGCCCGTGCCATGGATCTGCCCCTGGCCGGTCTGATGTGCATTCCCCCCGAAGGCCACGACAGCACCCCGCATTTCGCAGCCCTGCGCGCCATGGCGATGCGCAACGGCCTGACCGGCCTGTCCATGGGGATGAGCGGCGATTTCGAGGCGGCGATTGCCGAAGGCGCCACCCACATCCGCGTCGGCAGCGCGATTTTCGGCGCGCGCACCTACGCCTGACACCCCGATCTTTCGCCGAAAAATCGCGGCCTCAGGTCAGCCACACCCGCGCCTGCGGCGGCAGATCCAGCGTTCCATACGGCATCGTAACCATCGCGTCTGACAACGCGTCCTGCATCATGCGCACCCCCTGCGCGCGCAGCCACGCCTCGGGCACATGCCGCCAGCCATCCGTGAAATTGAACAGGCACACGATCACCCCCGTCGGGGCCCGCCGCGCCACCGCAAACACCCCCGGCGCAGGCCCTGTCAGCACCTCGGTCGGATAGGCCGCGTGCAGCCCGTCCGTATACCGCCGCCGCGCCAGAATATGCCGCACCCCCCGGAACACCCGCGCCGCAGGCCCGTCGTCCGTCTGCCGCGTCCCCGCCGCGTCCCAATCCATCCGGGGCCGGTGAATCCAGCGGCTGTCATGCGCATGATCCGGCTCCGTCAGATATCCGTAATCATTCAGCATCGCCAATTCGTCGCCCATATAAATCAACGGGATACCCCCGAAACAGGCGATCAGCGCATGGCCCTGCAAAATCCGCTGCACCGCCCGGTCCACTGCCCCCGCATCCCCCACAACCAACGCTTTCTCCAACCCCGCGAGCGATGCGAAACTGCCCGAAATCCGCTTGTCCCCCGTCGCCGGGTTCTCCTGAAACAACGCCCCCTTGGCGAACGATCCCGGAAAAATGCCCTCATAGAAATCCGACAAAAACGCCCGGTGCCCCGCCCCCGTCAGTCCCATCGCCGCCGCATCCTCGTCCGTCACCGCCCAGCCGATATCATCGTGGCACCGGATATAGGTCGCATACGTCGCGTTGTTCAGGGTCGTCGGGAAATGCGTGCCCAGCACATGCGTCATCAGCCCCGTGTCCCCCGTCGCCAAGGCGCCCCAGAACTGCACCATCAGACTGTTGTGATAGGCAAGGTTCCCCTCCCGCCCGTCATGCCGCCCGCGCCCCAGATAGGGCAGCATTTCCGCCGGGGCCACGATCGCCTCGGCCAAGTGGATCACCGACGCGCAGGCGATCCGGCAGCACGCCCGCAGCGCCTGCAAAATCATATGCACCTCCGGCTCCGACTGGCACCGCGTCCCCATCCGCTTCCACATGAACGCCACCGCGTCGAGCCGCAGGACATCGACCCCCCGGTTTGCCAGAAACAGCATCACATCCACGATTTCCAGAAACACCTGCGGGTTCGCCCAGTTCAGATCCCACTGATGTTCATTGAACGTGGTCCACACCCATTTTCCCAGATCCGGGTAATGCGTGAAATTCCCCGGTGCGTTGTCCGGGAACACCTCCACAAGGGTCCGTTCATAGGCTTCCGGCAGATTATGGTTGTCGAACATCAGGTAATAATCGGCAAAAGCTGCCTCCCCCTTTGCCGCCCGCACCGCCCAGTCGTGCTCCTTTGCCGTGTGGTTCAGCACCAGATCGATGCACAGGTTGATCCCCCGCGCCCGCAGTGCGCTCGCCACCGCCTCGAAATCCGCCATCGTGCCATAGGCGGGGTTGATCGCCCGGTAATCCATCACCGAATAACCCCCGTCGCTGTCCCCCGGTCGGGGCTGCAAGCAAGGCATCAGGTGAACATAAGTGATCCCCAAGTCTTCCAGATAATCGAGCCGATCCAGAATCCCCCGCAGATTGCCGGCAAAGCGGTCGATGTAGAACACATATCCCGCGCGGTCCGGGCGCTGAAACCAGTCCGGTTCCAGATCGCGCTGCAGATCAAGCGTCCGCAGATCGGCAGGTCGCGCCGCCCACCCTGCGCGCAAATGGTCCAGCAGGGCCTGCTGAAAATGCCCATAGGTCGGATGGTCGCCATACAGATGGTCCAGCATCGGCCACAGGTCCGGCCCACTGCGGTTCAGGCGCAGGGTAAAAATCTCGTCGTCCGCCTTGCGCACTGCCTTTGCCATAGATCCCCCCGTTTTGCCGCAAAGATACGGCCACCAAAGCGGTTTGGAAAGGGGCTCAGGCGCGGATGATCAGACGGGTCTGATAGGTGATGCGCGGTGCGATCCACCGCAGATCGGCAGGCGCCATCGCCACGCAGCCCGCCGTCCCCTGCCGCGGCCCGCGCCAGTTGTGCACGAATATCGCCGATCCCCGTCCGCCCACCGCCTGCGGCCAGTTCCAGTCGCTGATCAGGATCAGGTCATACATCGGGTCTGCCCGGCGCAGAACCTCGTGGCCAAAGTGGTGCGGGCGGCGGACCATCAGGTTGTAATCCGGGTCATGCGGATCGTCCGACCACAGATCGACCGGGCCGATGGGCACCGCCCAGTCCGCAGGTTTTGCCATCCGGTCAGGGCGGTACAGCATCCCCACGATCCCATGCACACCCTCCGGCGTCGCCCCGTCGCCTTCACGTTTGCGCGCGGCCGGCACAATCCCGCCCTTGCCCACGCAACACGGGAACCGCCGCCCCAGAAACCGCAGGCCCCAGCGCGTCACGACCAGATCTTCGGGCTTCACAAAAGATGCCCCGATTTGGCCACCTTGGTCGCCAGATACCCCGCATTCTGCGCCGTTTCCCCCACATGCAGCGGCACGCGTTCCGCCACCGTGATCCCCTGCGCCTGCATCATCGCAATCTTGCGCGGATTGTTCGTCATCAACCGCACCGCCGAAAACCCCAACTTGCGCAGCAGGCTTGCCCCCACCCGGAAATCCCGCTCGTCATCCTCGAACCCCAGTCGGTGGTTCGCCTCGACCGTATCAAAGCCCTGATCCTGCAACGAATAAGCGCGCATCTTGTTGGCCAGCCCGATGCCGCGCCCCTCTTGGTTCAGATATAACAACACGCCCGCCCCCTCGGCCCCCATCTGTGCAAGGGCCCCGCGCAACTGCGGGCCGCAGTCGCACTTCAGTGACCCCAGCAGATCGCCGGTGAAACAGGCGGAATGCAGCCGGGTCAAC
>JANMDH010000456.1:0-5142 GCA_031376195.1 Gemmobacter sp.
ACCTCGACCTCTGAAACCGGCCTTGGCCAGTTCGAGGTCAACCTGATGCACTGCGACGACGCCCTGCGCGCCGCCGATGATGCCTGGCTGTTCAAGATGCTGGTCAAGGGCCTTGCCCGCCGCCACGGCTTTGCCGCCAGTTTCATGGCAAAGCCCTACCCCGAATATTCCGGCAGCGGGCTGCACACGCATTTTTCAGTGCTGGACGAATCCGGCGACAACGTGTTCGACTCCGGCGGTCCCAAGGGCACCGCGACGTTGAAACAGGCCATCGCGGGCTGTCTGAACGCAATGCACGACAGTGCGCTGATCTTTGCCCCGCATCAGAACAGCTTTGAACGGCTGGTGCCCGACAAACATGCCCCGACCGCCATCTGCTGGGGCTATGAAAACCGCACGGCGGCGATCCGCATTCCGGCGGGCAGTCCATCGGCGCGGCGGATCGAACACCGTGTGGCGGGGGGGGATGTGAACCCCTACCTGATGCTGGCCACCATTCTGGGGGCGGCGCTGGACGGAATCGAAGGCGCGATGGAACCCGCAGCCCCGATCACCGGCAACGCCTATGCCAACGAAGACCTGCCGCAGATCCCCGCCAGCTGGGAGGCCGCGATTGACGCGTTGGAAAAAAGCACCATCATGCCCCGCATCCTTCCGGCCGAGATCATCCGCAATCTGGTACAGACCAAACGGCAGGAACTGCATTACATCGAAGAACTTACCGCGGAAGAACGCGTCGAACTGTATCTCGACACCGTCTGACAAACCCCTTGCCGCCCCGACAGGGGCGGCCTTAGACTTGTCCAGCACCCCCTTCAAATGGAACGACCATGCTGATCGGCATTTTGCAAACCGGCCTAGCCCCTGATGCCCTTGCCCCCACGATGGGCGATTACCCCGACATGTTCGCCCGGCTGCTGGGAAACCGTGATTTCACCTTTCGCACCTGGCGCGTGGTCGACATGGACTTTCCCGACAGCGTGCAGGACGCCGACGGCTGGCTGATCACCGGATCGCGCCATGGGGCTTACGAAGACCATCCCTTCATCCCGCCACTGGAGGAATTCATCCGCGACGCCTTTGCCGCCGAGGTGCCGATGGTCGGCATCTGCTTTGGCCATCAGATCATCGCCAAGGCGATGGGCGGCACAGTGGCGCGTTATGAAAAAGGCTGGGCCGTAGGGGCCACCGACTATGATTTTCAGGGCGAAAAGATCACCCTGAACGCCTGGCACCGCGATCAGGTCACCAAGGCCCCCCCCGGTGCCAAAGTCATTGCCACCAATGAATTCTGCGAAAACGCGGCTCTTCTCTATGGCAACCGCGCCTTCACCGTGCAGGCCCATCCCGAATTCACATCCGGCTTCGTGGACGGGTTGATGAAAACAAGGGGGCCGGGTCTGGTGCCAGACGACCTGATGGCCAAGGCCGGGGCGCGTCTTAATGAACCCATTGATGACGCAAAACTCGCCCACCGCATTGCTGAATTTTTCAAACACCCGAACGGGTGACAACCAGAAGCCCCTGATCCGAAGGGGCGTTGCAAAGAGTGTGACCCATGTCCGACTGGACACAAAAGCTGCCCGAGGCAGCACGCGATTATATCGGTGGCCGCCGCGTGGACGAGGTGGAATGCGTCATCCCCGACATTGCGGGCGTGGCACGCGGCAAGGCGATGCCAGCCGCGAAATTTGCCAAGCAGACCAGCTATTACCTGCCCAATTCCATCTTTCTGCAAACCATCACAGGCGAATGGGCCGACAATCCGGTCGATGATTTCACCGAACCGGATATGGTTTTGATTCCCGATTTCACCACTGCAACGGCCGCGCCATGGACGGCGGATGTGACCCTGCAGGTGATCCATGATGCCGTCGATCAACAAGGCGTGCCTGTCACCTTCAGTCCGCGCAACGTGTTGCGCCGCATCGTCGGCCTGTTCAACGCGCAAGGCTGGACGCCCGTCGTGGCCCCTGAAATGGAGTTCTTCCTGACGGCCCGCAACACCGATCCGAACATGCCGATCGTGCCACCGATGGGCCGCACAGGTCGGCAGGCGGCGGCAAAACAGGCCTATTCCCTGTCGGCCATCGACGAATACGGCAAGGTGATCGATGACATCTATGACTTTGCCGAAGCGCAGGGTCTGGAAATCGACGGCATCCTGCAAGAGGGCGGCGCGGGCCAGATCGAGCTGAACCTCGCCCATGGCGATCCCGTCCGCTTGGCGGACGAGGTTTTCTTCTTCAAACGCCTGATCCGAGAGGCGGCGCTGCGCCACGATTGTTTCGCCACCTTCATGGCCAAACCGATCGAAGGTGAACCCGGCTCTGCCATGCACATCCACCATTCCGTGGTGGATACAAAGACAGGCAAGAACATATTTTCCGACAAAAAAGGCGGCGAGACTGAGGCGTTCCACCACTTCATCTCGGGCATGCAGAACCACCTGACCGGGGCGATTGCCCTGCTGGCCCCCTATGTGAACAGCTATCGCCGCTACATCCCCGACTTTGCCGCCCCGATCAATCTGGAATGGGCCCGCGACAATCGCACCACGGGCCTGCGCGTGCCAATCTCCGGCCCCGAGGCGCGGCGCATTGAAAACCGCCTGCCGGGTATGGATTGCAACCCATACCTTGGCATCGCGGCCAGCCTCGCCTGCGGCTATCTGGGCCTGATGGAACAGCGCGCGCCCCGCCCCGAATTCATCGGCAGCGCTTATATCGACAGCGACGACATCCCCACTAATCTGGGCGACGCGCTCGACCTGCTCGCCGAAGACAAGGCGCTGTGCGATGTGTTCGGACAGGCCTTCGTCGGTGTCTACACTTCCGTTAAACGCAATGAATACAAGGAATTCCTGCAGGTCATCAGCCCGTGGGAACGCCAGCATCTGCTGCTGAACGTATGAACCTGCTGTACGCCAACGACAAGGCCGGGGAATACCCGCCCTCCTACTACGCCGCCACCGCCGCCCCCTTTCCGGCCCAGCCGCCGCTGCAGGGGGGCGTCACCACCGATGTCTGCATCATCGGCGCGGGCTATACCGGCCTTTCCGCCGCATTGCATCTGGCGCAGATGGGCCTGCGCGTCGTGGTGCTTGAAGCGCACCGCACAGGCTTTGGCGCGTCAGGCCGCAACGGCGGGCAGGTCGGGTCGGGTCAACGGCGCGATCAGGACGATCTGGAACGCATGGTCGGGCGCGAGGATGCACGCCGCCTTTGGGATCTCGCTCAGGACGCCAAGGCCCTTGTCAAATCGCTGATCGTCGAACACGCGATGCCTGTCACCTTTCACCCCGGCGTCGCCCACGCCTGCTGGACGGATGCCGAGGCGGCGCATGGCAAGACCCATGCCGACCGATTGGCGCGCGACTATGGCTATACCGATATCGAGCATCTCGACATTGTCGGCATCCGCGCCCTGATCGGCTCAGGCGTCTACAAGGGCGGCGAAATTGACTGGGGCGCCGGGCACATCCATCCGCTCAACTATGCCATCGGTCTGGCGCAGGCAGCCCTGAAGGCGGGCGTTGTGATCCATGAGGTCAGCCCCGTTACCCGCATCGTGCACGGTGCAAAAGCCGTTGTGCATACTGCGACCGGGCAGGTTACAGCGGATCACGTCATCCTCGCCTGCAACGGATACCTCGGCGATCTGGAACCAAAGGTCGCCGAACGCGTCATGCCGATCAACAATTTCATCGTCGCGACCGAACCTCTGGGCGACCGCGCAGCAGAAATCCTGTCCCGCCCCGTCGCCGTGGCCGATACGAAATTCGTCGTGAACTACTGGCGACTGTCCGAAGACAACCGCCTGCTGTTCGGCGGCGGGGAAAGTTATGGCTACAAATTCCCCGACATCATCCGGGCCGTGCGCAAACCGATGCTGCAGGTCTATCCCCAACTGGCGGGTACGCGCATCGACTATGCCTGGGGCGGGACGCTTGCCATTACCATGAAACGCCTGCCCTATTTCGCGCGGCCCCATGCCAATGTCCTGTCCGCCTCGGGCTATTCCGGGCACGGCGTCGCCTTGGCGACCTTGGCGGGCAAGCTACTGGCCGAGGCGGTACGGGGCCAGTCGAACGGCTTCGATCTGATGGCCCGCCTGCCCGTCTCCCGCTTTCCGGGCGGTGCCACCCTGCGCTGGCCGCTGCTGGTGCTGGCGATGACGTGGTATTCCGCGCGCGATAGGCTGGGTTTGTAGGGGCTGGATCCCCCTAACCATATCCCATGCTCTCCACCCTAACCCTCCCCACCGGGGGGAGGGGATTGCGCCGTGATTTCGGGGGCAACGCTTGTCACACGCGCTCCAAAGTCCCCTCCCCCTGTCGGAAGGGTCAAGGTGGGGGGCATGCCGATGATTTCGCGATTCCCACCCAAACGCGCGGGAATCCCCGCTGTCACCATCTTGTCACTGGCAGTCTGCCACCCCAGCAGATACAGTTTTCCCAAATATGACTTTAAGGAAAACCGTATATGTCCCCCGATGGCCAGACCCTCGCCCCCAACCTCCACGCCGCCGAACCCATCCCCGCAGCCGCCCGCCAGGCGGTCGATAATCTGCTGAACTCCGCCGATCTGTTCCGCTATACCGCCCCCTCCGACGCCCAGGTTTCCCTTCTGGAACAGGACTTTGCCCAACTGCTCGGCTCACGCTACGCCCTCGCCGTCTCCTCCTGCTCTGCCGCCCTGTTCCTCTCGCTCAAGGCGCTTGACCTGCCACGCGCCACCCGCGTCCTCATCCCCGCCTTCACCTTCGCCGCTGTGCCCTCGGCTGTCCTGCACGCCGATTGCACCCCTGTCCTGGTCGAGGTGGATCACTCCCTGCGCATCGACATGGATGATTTCGCGGCCAAACTTCCCGGTTCCCACGCCGTCCTGATCAGCCATATGCGCGGCCATACTTCCGACATGCACGCCATCATGGCACTGTGCGACGCCGCCCGGATCCCGGTGATCGAAGATGCCGCCCATTCGCTTGGCACCACCTGGAACGGCCGGAACGTCGGCACCATAGGCAAGATCGGCTGTTTCAGCTTTCAGTCCTACAAGATGATCAACGCTGGCGAAGGCGGGATCATGGTCACCGACGATCCCGAACTCGCTGCCCGCGCCGTCATCATGTCGGGCGCGT
>JANMDH010000457.1:0-4542 GCA_031376195.1 Gemmobacter sp.
CAGAACCAGCCCCTCCAGCCCCGCCGCCAGCTTTTTCGACAGGATCGACGCGGTAATCAGGTCGATGCTTTCCACCGTGCCCGTCACATCGCGGATCGCGTAAAGCCTGCGGTCTGCCGGGGCGATTTCCGCGCTGGCCGACACGATGGCGCAGCGGACGCCGCCGATCTGCGTCCGCAGCGCATCCTCGGACATTGCGGTGCGCAAACCGGGGATGGATTCCAGCTTGTCCAGCGTGCCACCGGTATGCCCCAGACCCCGGCCCGAGATCATCGGCACATAGGCCCCGCAGGCCGCAAGCGCGGGCGCCAGCAGCAGGGAAATGCAGTCGCCCACGCCGCCGGTGGAATGCTTGTCCAGCACCGGACCCGGCAGATCCCATTCCAGCACCTTGCCGCTGTCGCGCATTGCGCGGGTCAGGGCGGCGCGGCCCGTTTCGCCCAATCCGCGCCAGCAGACGGCCATCGCGAATGCGCCCGCCTGCGCGTCGGTCACGCTGCCATCGGCCAGCCCCGCCGCGAACCAGCGCAGATCATCCCCACCCGGCACATCGCCCCGGCGCAGCATCGCGATGATCGACCGCGCGTCCACGTCAGGTCCGGTCCATGTGGGCTGCGGTAAAGACACCCGGCAACAGATCGGCCACCGTCATGGTTTTTGACAGGCCGTCCGTGGTGCATAGGGTGACCGCGACCGCCTGATCGGCAAATTCCGCAATCTTTTGCCGACACCCGCCACAGGGCGGCACGGGGGCGGGGCTGTCCGCGATGACCAGAATTTCGGCGATGCGGGTATCCCCCGCCGCAATCATTGCCGCAATCGCCCCCGCCTCGGCGCAGGTGCCTTCGGGATAGGCCACGTTTTCCACATTGCACCCGGTATGGACGGTGCCGGATGTGGCACGGATCGCAGCGCCCACCTTGAACCGAGAATAGGGGGCATAGGCATTCAGTCGAACGGCAGTCGCAGCATCCAGCAGGGTCATCATTCCGGCCTCCATGATTGCGGCAACTCTGGGGGGCGGGCGGCGTTTATGCAAGCGTTGGCGGCAAATGCCCCGGGGGCCGGCGTCAAAGCCAGTCGCCGCGCGCCGTGCCAACCGCCGCTGCCACCGTCGCAAAACCGTCGCGTTCCAGCAGCCGGTCCAACCCTTGCGCGATGCGGGGAACCAGCGACAGACCCTGATAGACCATCGCGGTATACAGCTGCACGGCCGTGGCCCCCGCCCTGATCTTGGCATAGGCATCTTCGGCGGATGCGACGCCGCCCACACCGATCAGGGGCAAGCGGCCATCGGTCAGTTGCGACAGGCGCGCCAGAACGCGGGTGGAGCGTTCAAACAATGGCCTGCCCGACAGCCCGCCCTTTTCAGCGCGGTGCGTGTCGGTCAGCCCGTCGCGCGACAGGGTCGTGTTGGTGGCGATAATGCCCGCGATGCCGGATGACAACGCCACCCCGGCAATCTGGGCCAGATCATCGTCGTTCAGGTCGGGCGCGATTTTCACAAAGATCGGGATCGCGCGGGGCAGGGTGGCGCGCACCTGCATCACACCCGCCAAAATGGCGGCAAGGGCGGCAGGCCCCTGCAGATCCCGCAGGGCTTCGGTATTGGGGGACGACACGTTGACGGTTGCGAAATCCACATGGGGGCCGCAGGTGGCCAGCACATCGGCGAAATCGGCGGCGCGGTCTGCGCTGTCCTTGTTCGCGCCAAGGTTCAGGCCCACGGGAACCGGCCCTGCATCCCGCATGGCCAACCGGGCGCAGATGGCGGATGCGCCTTCGTTGTTGAAGCCAAAGCGGTTGATCACGGCGCGGTCATGGGGCAGGCGGAACAGGCGGGGCTTTGGGTTGCCGTCCTGCGGGCGCGGCGTGGCGGCGCCCACTTCGACAAAACCGAACCCCGCGCGGCACAGCGGGCCAAGGGCGACGGCATTCTTGTCATATCCGGCGGCAAGGCCCACGGGGTTCAGCAACGCCATGCCTGCCAGCGTGGTCTGCAACCGGGCAGCGGTCACCGGGCCGGGCAGCGGCACCAGGCCTGCGTTCAGTGCGGTCAGCGACAGGCCGTGCGCGCGTTCAGGATCGAACCGGTGCAGCAGGGCAAGGCCCGCGCGTTCCAGAAAACTCACCACAGACCTTCGGGAAAGATGTGGCCGCTGGCACCCAGGGGCAGGGATTTGTCCCAGACGACGTCGCCAAGGCTCAGGCTGCGGTAGAGATGGGGGAACAACTGGCCGCCGCGTGAGGGTTCCCATTTCAGGGATGCCCCCAGCCGCGCATCATCCAGTGCCACCAGCACCAGATCACTTTCGTCCGTGAAATGTTTCGCGGCGGTCTCGGCCACCTGTGCGGCAGTCGAGATGTGAATATACCCATCGGCAAGATCAATCGGCGCACCGGCGGTGGTGCCGAGATCGCGGAAAGCATCCCATTCGGGGCGGCGGAAGATCTTGTAAATCAACATGGGGCTTTCCATGCACCGATGCGGGCGGGGGGTCAATCCATAGGCTGTGTCATGCCGATGTTGCGGATATCGGCGATGACGGCGCGATCCGGCTTTGACTTGCGCGGTGCACAACGTCAGGCTGCAGACTTCTATCAAAAGGAGATATTCCATGACCAGAATCTGGCTTTCAACGGCGGCTGTGTTGGCCATCAGTGCCGGTATGGCGCAGGCGGATTACACGCTGACCATTCTGCACACGAATGACTTTCATGCGCGGTTTGAACCCATCAACGGCTTTGATTCGGCCTGTTCGCCCGAAGACGCGGCCGAGGCGAAGTGCTTTGGCGGCACCGCACGTCTGGTGACGGCGATTGCAGAGGCACGGACGCGGGCGAACAACAGCATCCTTGTGGATGGGGGTGATCAGTTTCAGGGGTCGCTGTTTTATACCTATTACAAGGGGGCGGTGTCGGCGGAATTCATGAACCAGCTGGGCTATGACGCGATGACGGTGGGCAACCATGAATTCGACGACGGGCCGGAGGTGCTGCGCGGGTTTGTCGATACGGTGAAATTCCCGGTGCTGATGTCGAATGCGGACATATCGGGCGAACCTGTGCTAGCGGGCAAGATCGCGAAGTCGGTGACGATTGAGCGGGGCGGGCAAATGCTGGGGCTGATCGGGCTGACGCCGCAAGACACGGATGAACTGGCCAGCCCGGGCAAGAACGTGATATTCACCGATCCGGTTCAGGCGGTGCAGAACGAGGTGGATATTCTGACGGATGCGGGGGTGAACAAGATCATCGTGCTGTCGCATTCGGGGTTCGGCGTGGACAAGAAGGTGGCGGCGGGAACGACGGGCGTTGATGTGATCGTGGGGGGGCATACGAACACCTATCTGTCGAACGTGGCGGAAAACGCCGAAGGTCCGTATCCGACCATGGTGGGGCAGACGGCGATCGTGTCGGCCTATGCCTATGGCAAATTCCTGGGCGAATTGAACGTGACGTTTGATGACGCGGGCGTGGTGACGGCAGCGGCGGGTGAGCCGCTGATCATGGATGCGGCGGTGGCCGAAGATGCGCCGACGGTGGCGCGGATTGCCGAACTGGCAGTGCCGCTGGAAGAGATCCGCCAGAAGGTCGTGGCCGAAAGCAGTGCCGCAATCGACGGTTCGCGCGAAACCTGCCGGATGCAGGAATGCGCGATGGGCAATCTGATCGCCGATGCGATGCTGGACCGGGTGGCGGGGCAGGGGGTGACGATTGCGATCCAGAACGGCGGGGGCGTGCGGTCGAGCATTGATGCAGGCCCGGTGACGATGGGCGAGGTGCTGACGGTGCTGCCGTTCCAGAACACGCTGTCGACGTTCGAGGTGGACGGGGCCACGATTGTGGCAGCACTGGAAAACGGGGTCAGCCAGCTGGAGGAAGGGGCGGGGCGGTTCGCGCAGGTGGCAGGCCTGAAATACACCTTTGATCCGGCGGCCCCGGCGGGTTCGCGCGTGTCGGATGTCATGGTTCTGATCGGCGGCGATGCCTGGGGGCCGATCGATGCGGGCGCGGTCTACAAGGTGGTGTCGAACAACTATGTCCGGGGCGGGGGGGACGGGTTCAAGATGTTTGTGGACGCCGCCAATGTCTATGATTTCGGCCCTGACCTGGCGGATGTGACCGCCGAATTCATGGCCAAACTGGGCCCGTATGCGCCGTACACGGATGGGCGCATCACCCGCAAATAACGGAAAGGGCGGGCCAAATGGGTCTGGCCCGCCCTTCATTGGTGTAAACCGGCTGGCCTACCGCAACATGGCGAAATCGTCGAACCGCAGGTCCGTGCCGGCCTCGAACTGGGCGAACAGGATCTGGTCGCGGCGGCCTGATCCATCCACGTCATAGAACAGCTCGCCCGTGGCTTTGTTGTAGATCAGGTGGTCGGTGCGGTCGTCCGCCTGCGCCCCGATCTGGAATTCGCGCGCGGCAATCGACCCGCCCAGTGCGCCGAAGATGGCCCCGTCCAGCACGATTTCATCGACGCTCGACGTGAAGTCGACAATCGTATCGACATTGCTGCGACCCAGGGCCGTGCTG